>DATLKW010000138.1:0-6180 GCA_035538175.1 Gemmatimonadales bacterium
GCTTCGACGAACACGCCGGCCGCCCGCCCGCGCACGACCACGGCGTCGCCACCTGGCGGTCGCCTCGTGCCCACGGCGCTATCTTCTAGTTCGGCCAGTGTGAGCAGGCGATCGACGAGCGACACGACGAGCTCGCCCCCGCGGATCAAGGGCACCGCCGCGCCGTCGCCGGAGTAATACAGGGACCAGCGGCGGCGCTCGTCGAGCTCGAAGCGGAGCCGCCCGAGCGCTCGACCCCGCCCCCGACCCGACCCCACGACGCCCGCCGCTCCGCCGGAGCGAGCGACGAGCGCCGCCGAACTCGCCCCAGTGAGGAGAACGAACGTGCGCCGATCCATCGTGACAATGTTGACAGCCCTGATGGGTTTGTCCACACCGCTCGCCGCACAACAGCCGCGCGACGCGATGTTGACCTTCGGCCTGGCGTACACCGTCGGGGGCGGATGGCAAATGCAAGGTCTCGACATCGGCTACGGACGCGCCGTGCGCTCGGGACCGTTCGCGACGCTCACGGTCGGAGCACGCTTCGGAGAGTTCATCTACCAGCGGGCCATCACGGGCGGGGCGCAAGGCTTCTGGTTTGGGACCACCGTCGCGGCCCGCACCCGGGCGCTGACCATCGCCGAGTTCGGAAGCGACACGGCGCCGAGTCACTTGGGGCTCGACCTCACAGCGGAAGCCACGGGGTATGTGGCGTCGAACTCCCCCCTCGGGATCGGGTCGCCGTGGGCCGCCGTCTCGCTCCTGCCGGGCTTCCGGGCTGGGAACTTCGGGCTCGTGTTCGGCCCCACCGCGTTCTTCGGCACGGCGATCCTCGTTCGGCCGTTCCTAGGCGTGCGCTTCGACGTGCCGCTGGCGGGGCGGGAGCGGCATCCCTAGGTTTGCGCCGATGGTGGTCCCCTCGCTCGACACCGAGCACCCGGGGATCCGGGTCATCGCCGAGGTTGCGTCGGTCCTCGAGGCGGGCCTCGCGTCGGGGGAGGCCCTGCATGGCGTGGTGAGAGCGCTCCGCCGCGGCCTGAGCCTGCGCCGCTGCCGCCTGTGGCTGCGGACGGCCGACGGCGGACGCTTCACCCCGGTCACGACCGCGGGCGATGAAACCGACCTCCCCGGCTACGTCGCCCCGGTCGCCGAATGGGTGCTGCAGGGACCCCAGCGTGAGGACGTGCCCGGCGGCATCGCCATGCGGCTGCCGTTGATCCACGACACCGAGCCACTCGGCGCCCTCGAGGTCATCATCCCCGCCGGACGCTACGAAGCGATAGCCCACGACGTGATCGTCGTCGTCGCTCGTATCCTCGCCCCCATGCTCGCGGCCACCGAGCTGTCGCAGGATCTCGCCTCCGAAGTCGCGCAGCGGACGCACGAGATGGAGGCGCAGCGCAACTTCGCGGCGCAGATCATCGACTCGCTGCCCGTCGGGCTCTACGTAATCGACCGCACGTACCGCATCCGCGCGTGGAATCGCAAACGCGAGACCGGCACCCAGGGCGTGTCGCGCGAGGACGCCGTGGGCCACGAGGTTTTCGAGGTGCTCGATCGCCAGCCGCGCGAGCTCCTGAAGCGCGAGTTCGACCGGGTGTTCGAGACCGGTGAGCTCCAGCAAATGGAGATGGAATCGGGCACAAGCGGCGAAATGCGCCACTACCGCATCACCAAGATCCCGATGCGCGGGGACGGCCGCGACATCTCCCACGTCATCACGATCGGCGAGGACATCACCGAGTGGCACCAGGCGCAGCAACGGCTCGCCGAGACCGAGAAACTCGCAGCGGTGGGCCAGCTCGCTGCCGGCGTGATGCACGAAATCAACAACCCGCTCGCCACCATCCTGGCGTGCTGCGAAGCCCTGGCCCTGCGCAGCGAGGACCTGGCCCCGGGTGCCCGCCAGGGCTACGACGAATACCTGAAGATCATCGACACCGAAGTCCAGCGCTGCCGCCGGATCGTCGAGAGCCTGCTCGAGTTCTCGCGCCCCAAGGGCGGGCAGATGAAGCCGGTCGAGGTCAACGCCGTGGTCGAGCACACCCTGTTTCTCCTCAAACACCACACGCGCTTCAAGCGCCTGACCGTCGCCCGGGAGCTCGCCGCGGGGATGCCCGCCGTGCTCGCCGACGAGGAGCGGCTGATCCAAGGCTTCATGGCCCTGATGCTCAACGCCATGGACGCCATGAACTCGCGGGGCACCCTCACCGTCCGCAGCGGGATCAATCCCGAGCGCGAGGACGAGGTGCTCTTGCAGTTTATTGACACCGGCACCGGCATCCGCCAGGAAGATCTGCCGAAGATCTTCGAGCCGTTCTTCACGACCAAGCCGCAGGGCCGGGGCACGGGGCTCGGCCTGTCGATCTGCTACGGCATCATCGCCGAACACCGCGGCCGCATTGAGGTCGAATCGCAGGTCGGCGTAGGCTCCAACTTCAAGGTGTACCTCCCCATCGGATGAAGATCCTCGTCCTCGAAGACGACAAGACGGTTGGCCAGTACGTGAAACGCGGCCTCACCGAGGCGGGATTCCACGCGGAGCTGGTGGGCGATGGGGCGGAAGGCCTGCGGCTGTCGACCGGTGGCCACTACGACCTCCTCGTGCTCGACCTCCGGCTGCCCACCCTCTCGGGACTCGACATCCTGCGGACCCTGCGCGACCGCGGCAACGGGATCCCGGTCCTCGTCCTCACCGCCCAAGACGCCGTGGACTTCAAAGTCCAGGCTCTGAAGATGGGCGCCGACGATTACGTCACGAAACCCTTCTCGCTCGAGGAACTGCTTGCCCGCGTCGAGGCGCTCGGACGCCGGCCCAAGGCCATCGCCGCCCCCGTGCTCGGCGTGGCCGACCTGACGCTCGATACCGCGAGCCGCGAGGTGCGGCGCGGCGGGAAACTCATCGACCTCGCCCCCAAGGAATACGCGGTCCTCGAATACCTCATGCGCCACCCCGGCCGCGTCATGCCGCGGACCCTGATCACCGAATACGCCTGGGACTATCACTTCGATCCCGGGACGAACATCGTCGACGTCGTGATCACCCGGCTGCGGAAGAAGATCGACCACGCGCGCGAGCCGAAGCTGATCCACACCGTCCGCGGCGTCGGCTACGTCGTGAAAGCGTAGATGCAGACCATCCGGGGTCGCCTCACCGCCTGGTACTCCGCTACCCTCGTCGTCACGCTCGCGGCGTTCGGCGTGGTCCTTTACGTCGACCGACGCACGGCGTCGTACCAGGATTTGGACGAGCGGATTGGCTCCGAGGCGGCGCTCACGGCGGGGATCTTGGCGGAGAGCTACGGTGCCCGCGGCGTCCTCGTCCGCCTCGATTCGGCGGGTCATCCAGTGCTCATCCCCGGCGTCGCGGCGCTGCTCGAGGCGGTGCCGGCCATGCTCATCGTCACCGCGCGCGACGGGAGCCTGCTCTTCGCCTCGCCGGACGCCCGAGCGCTCACCTACCAGCAAGTGGACCGGCTCCGCCTAGTCGCGAACGCCCCGGTCTCCGGGCGCACGTTCGGGACTCTGGAGCTCGAGCCCGGGGGCCCGACGATCCGTTACGCCCTGCGCTACCTCACCGACGCGGGGCCCCAATTCGGCGCAATCCTCGCCGGCGCCAACGTGCGCGCCGCCGAACTCGGCCCCGCCCAGCTCCTGTCGACCTTCGCCCTAGTGCTGCCGCTCGGCGTCGTCGTCGCCGTGCTCATGGGGTCGTGGATCTCGCGCCGCGCGCTGGGCCCCGTGGACCTAATCATCACTGAGGTACGCGAAATCACCGACGGGCGGAGCCTCCATCGCCGCCTGGCCGAGCCGCTCGTCAAAGACGAGCTCGGTCGCCTCGTCGAAACGCTGAATCAAATGATGGCGCGGCTCGAACGGAGCTTTGTCGCGTTGCGGCGCTTCACCGCGGACGCCAGTCACGAGCTCAAAACCCCGCTCACCGTGCTGCGGGCGGGCATCGAACGGGCAGTCACCACCCCCAACCTGTCCCCGGACACGTTGGCGGTCCTCGAGGAAACGCTCCAAGAGACCAAACGCATGACCGAGCTCGTCGACGCCCTCCTCACCCTGGCGCGCGCGGACGAGGGCATCGCCCCGCTGCACCGCGAGCCCACCGACCTCCGCGAGCTCGTGGAAGAGGCGCGCGAGACGGGTGAGCTGCTCGCTGAACAGGCCGGGGTGCAGATGGAGGTCACCGCGCCGGCCGAGCCGCTCGTCCTCTCCATCGACGCCACCCGCATCCGGCAACTGATCCTCAACCTCCTGACAAACGCCGTGAAGTACACGCCCGCCGGCGGCAGCGTCCGGCTCGAGCTCGGACGCTCGAACGGCATCGTCGCGTTGAGCGTCGCCGACACCGGTATTGGCATCGCCGCTGGCGACTTGCCGCACATCTTCGATCGTTTCTGGCGCGCCGACTCGGCGCGCACCCGCACCGGAGAACGCCCCGGCGCCGGGCTCGGACTCGCCATCTGTAAGTGGATCGCCGAAGCCCACGGCGGCGCGATCGCCGTCACGAGTCGCCCCGGCCGCGGCACGACCTTCACCGTCACGTTCCCGGGAGAGACGCCACCCGCCGCCAGGTAACCCGGCCCTCGAGGGCGTCCTCGCACGAGCGCCTGTGGCGCCGGGGCCGCATCCCCGCCCGCCCCCGTTCGCTGCCCCGTGCGCTACCCCCCGCCCACTGTGTCCGACCTCTCACCGCCGTGTCATCGTTTTGTAATGCACCGTCCCCTAGCGGGGGAGGCGCGGTGGGCCCCTATTTTAGACCTAGACCCGCCCCTAGATCGGAGGGCGACCCCACGTGTTCGAGCACCTCATCGAGTCCAAGCGCCGCAAGGACCGCGGACGCGCTTTCGGCCTCAACGCCCTGTCGCTCTTCGTGCACACCGTCGTGATCGCGGCCGCGGTGTACGCCACCTTGAACGCCGGCCAGTCGGATAACCGCGTCAAAGTGGACACGGCGTTGGTCTACGTCGACCAGCCGAAGCAGGAGAAGCCGCCCGAGCAGCAACCCGTGCAGCTCGACGTGCCGCTCAAAGGCTTTCAGACCGTCGTCGCTCCGGACGTGGTCCCCACGAACATTCCGCCCGTCAACTTGATGGAGCACTTCGACCCCAAGGACTACTCGGGCAAGGGCGTCGAGGGCGGCCTCGCCACGGGCATCGAGCCCTCGGGCAACGAAGTCTTCATGGAAGCGATCGTGGAAGAGAAGCCCATGATGCTCTCGAGCCCGCAGCTCCAGTACCCCGCGCTCCTGAACCAGGCGGGCATTTCCGGGCGCGTGGTGCTGCAGGCGATCATCGATACGCTCGGCCGCGCGGAGGCGGCCTCGATCAAGGTGATGCAGAGCGCCAACCCCGGCTTCGACCAACCCGCCAAGAACTGGCTTCTGAAAGCGCTCTTCCGTCCCGCGCGCGTCCACGGCCGCGCGGTGCGCGTGCTGATCGCGCAACCGATCGACTTCCGGATCTCCAAATAGGGCCAAAGGACCCCCGCGCACATGAGTCTCTCGCTTTACGACCTGTTCGTCACGATGGGCCCGTTCGCCAAGTTCATCGTGCTCGTGCTGGCGGTCATGTCGGTCATCTCGTGGGCCAACGCCATCCAGAAACTCGTCCAGATCGTGCGCTCGCAAAAAGAGACGCGCCGCTTCGCCCCGGAGTTTTCCCGGTACCTCAAAGAGGAGCAGCTTGACGGCGCGATCAAGCTCGCCGAAAAGCAGAAGCGGAGCCACGTGGCCCGCGTCGTCGGCGAGGCGCTGGCTGAGGTGAAACCGCTGCTGCGGGACCGCGCCACGATTACGGCGGCCGACATCAACTCCGTCGAGCGCGCCGTGGAGCGCGAGATCCTCATCGTCGCCGCCGAGCTGAAGCGCGGCCTCGGCATCCTCGCCACGACGGGATCGACCGCGCCCTTCGTGGGCCTCCTCGGCACCGTGATGGGCATCGTGAACGCCTTCCAGGGCATGGCCGCCTCGGGCGGCGGCGGGTCGCTCGCGTCGGTGTCCGCGGGCATCGCCGAGGCCCTGATCACGACCGCATTCGGCCTGATCGTCGCGATTCCGGCCGTGTGGCTCTACAACTACTTCACCACGAAGATCGACTTCCTCTCCGTCGAGATGACCTACACGTCGAAAGAACTGATCGATTACCTGATCAAGAGTGTAGGCTCGGAGTTTGGCCGATCGATCTTCAC
>DATLKW010000139.1:0-3113 GCA_035538175.1 Gemmatimonadales bacterium
GCTGACCTCCCTGGTCGCCGCCTGGTCCGCTGCGAGGGGGACCACAGCGGTGGCGAGCAACCCGCCGGTTCCCTCGGGGGAAGGCATTGACACGAATATGAGCGGTAGTCATGTTATAGTAGCTGCAGTTGATATAGTAACGAAGGTTGGGATATTTCGCAATCGAGGTGACATGCCCCACTACCGCGGTGAGAAGGTCCGCTATAGGCGTAGAGGCGTGCTGCGCCTGCGGTTGCGCCACTTGCTCGAGGCGCGGGGCCTGACTGCCTATGCGCTTTCCCGGTTCACCGGCCTCAGCCTGAACACGATCTACCGGCTCACGCGTCGCGATGGCCGGTTCCGGTTGATTCGGGCCGACACGATCGAGCGCCTGTGCGGCACCCTCCGGGTCACCCCGGGCGATCTCTTCGACTACAAGCAACCATAACGCACCTTGGGGGTGCGATGCTTGCTCCCTAAAGAGCGCCGGGGTTGGTCAGTGGGCTCCCGATTCTGCACGAGCCCTTGAGGGCACGGGCTTCGGGCAAAGTTGGCGGGTGAGGGCACTTGCCGAGTACGAGTGCCTACTTCAACTGCTACAGTTAGCGAAAGCCCTCGATCTCAGCGAGATTCTCACGCTCGATCATCGGGGGTTCTCGATCTACCGCTCGAGAGACGGCCGAGCAGTGCACTCGGTGCTCCAAGGGGGTAGTCCCCGAAGCCCTCCGCGACTGTGCCGCCGACGGGCGATCGGAGCGGAAGGAGGTGCGGGCTCGCGGCTGGACGCCGGATGCTCCGCCCTCAAACCGAAGTCCAGAAGGAGAGCGTTTGTGCCCGGCACCACCCCCCCAGCCGCGCGTGGGCTAGACGGCGTCGTCGCCGCACGCACGCGTCTGAGTCACGTCGACGGTCTCGCTGGCCAGCTGATCATCGCGGGCTACGAGCTCAAGGAGCTGGCTGGGCGGGTCAGCTTCGAGGAGGCCTCACATCTCTTGTGGCGAGGCGCACTCCCCAACGCCGAGGAGCTGCGTGCGCTGCGTCGCGAGATGGCGGAGCTCCGCACGGTCCCGGAAGACACTCTGCGCGTGGTGCGGGCCGCGCGCGACGCCCCTCCCGTCGACGCGCTGCGCATGGCCAGCGCGACGTTGTCGCTCGACCTCAAGGACCCGGATGGCATCTCGCCCGCCGCCGACCTGGCGACGGCGAAGATGCTGACGGCGCGCTTCCCGACGATCCTCGCGGCGCATACGCGTCTTCGCGACGACAAGGAGCCGATCGCACCGCGCGGCGATCTCTCCCAGGCTGCGAACTTCCTCTACATGCTCCATGGCGAGGAGCCCGATCCCATCGCGGCGCGGGCGCTCGACGCCTATTGGGTGACGGTGATCGACCACGGCATGAACGCCTCCACCTTCGCCGCGCGCGTGATTGCGAGCACCCGCTCGGACATGGTGAGTGCCGTGACGGGCGCGATCGGCGCGCTCAAGGGACCGCTGCATGGCGGCGCGCCCGGACCGGTCCTCGACATGTTGGTGGAGATCGGCTCGGCCGAGCGGGCCGAGGCGTGGGTCCGAAACGAGCTCCAAGCCGGCCGGCGCATCATGGGGTTCGGACACCGCATCTACAAGGTCCGCGACCCGCGGGCCGACGTGTTGAGCAAGGTGGTGGACGAGCTCGCGCGGGCCCACCTCGAGGACCGCCGGCTCTTCGAACTGGCACGTTCCGTCGAGCAGACCGTGCTCAAGGTCCTCGAGGAGGTGAAGCCGGGTCGCAACCTTCGCACCAACGTGGAGTTCTACACGGCGCTCGTGCTCCAGGCCCTGGGACTCAAGCCGCGCTCCTTCGTCGCCACCTTCGCGTGCGGACGCGTCGCGGGGTGGTGCGCGCATGTGATCGAGCAACACGCTGAGGACCATCTGATCCGTCCCCAGTCCGAGTACGTGGGGCCGCGCGGCTTGCAGGTCGACTCGTAGCGAACGCCGGTCGGCGCGGGAAACGCCGGTCGGTCGAGTACCGATGCGCTTCTGTCCCGCCCCTACGACCCCCCGCGCACTTCGGACAGCTTCCCCTGTTGGGCGGGCGTGAGCTGGTTCTTGATCTGGATGAGCAGGCCCATGTGGGCGCGCTTCACCTCCCGCTCGACGCCGAGCAGCTTGTCGACCTGCGCGAGCGCGGCCACCTGATCGACGACCGGCTTGTTGAGCAGATCGGCCAGATGTTGCGTCTCCTCCTGCATCTGCCACTGCAGGTCCAGCACCTTTCCTTGGAAGTCCTTGATCGCTTGCGTGATCGCCGTCCGCTGATCGGGCTTGAGTGCGATCGCCTGCTGCTGTTGCATCACGAGCTCAGGAGGGAAGAGGAAGTGCGCGAGCCAATCTTCGGCGGCGCGCGGGTTTCCGGGGCTCTCTGGCCCTCCGGGCGTTCCTGGGCGAGGCGTCGAGGGTAGCTGGGCGCCAAGCGCCGTAGCGGCGAACAACGTGAACCCCATGAGCAGTCGCGGGAGGTGTTTCATGGTGTGAGGCTCCAGGTGTTGGTGAGTGTCGGCATCGTGCTCAGCAGATCGGCTCCTGGGGTGCGCAAGAGGAAATCGGTTGGCGCGTCCCAGTGCGCCGCTGAGAGGTATACGGCAATGGTGCGGTCGGGGTGAGTGAACGGGCCCGCCAAGACGAGCAGCACGAGCCCCGCGGCGACGACGGCCATCGTAACGAGTCGCCGACGTGCTCGCCTGACGCGCTCGCGCCGGCGGGCGAGGCCCTCGAGTGTCGCGCGAAACCCGGGGGCAGCCGGCTCCGTCTCGCGGCGCAGGACGTCGAACGCGTCGTGCAAGTTCCGATCGAGCTCTTCGGTCATCGTAGGCCTTCTCCCAAGAGGAGGCGTCGCAGCGTCGCCTTGCCTCGTTCATAGTGCGTGCGCGCCGTGCCGAGCCCGATCCCGATCACGCCCGCGGCCTCGGCAATCGTGAGGCCCTCGTAAAACACCAGGTGCAGGACCTCGCGCTGGCGCCCCGGGAGCTGACGCAGGGCGCGCGCTACCCGGGTGGCCTCGTCCGCTTGGGCGACGAGCGTCTCGGGGTCTGGGCGGCCATCTGCCCCCGCTGGGCCAAGGAACAAGCGCGCCAAGGGCACCCATCGAGT
>DATLKW010000140.1:0-5950 GCA_035538175.1 Gemmatimonadales bacterium
AAAGAACGCCGTGCCCGCATCGAACACGGCGTTTCCGGAGACCAGCGCGAGCCATCGCCCATCCGGCGACCAAGCGAGAGAGTGCGGACCGACGACCAGCCCGACGAACCGGACGGGCCCGCCACCGGAAAGCATCGCGAACAGCGACTCGGGCCGCTCCGGTATGTCGAAAAGGCCGCCCACCGGCCGACGTCCCCGCGCATAGGCGATTTCCTGACCGTCCGGGGACCACGCGGCGCAACAGGCCCCGTACGTCACCAAGTGAGGCACCCCACCCAGGGCGGGAATCACGAAGAGGTTGAAGTCCGCCTCAAACAGGATTTGCGTCCCGTCGGGGGACCACCGGGGGCGTCGCTGGGAGGGGCCAGAATCCGCCGTGACCGCGACGGCCCGGCCTCCCTCCTGACGGACGAATATCCGCATCGCCGACAGTGGACCGGCAGCGTAGGCGACAAACTTCCCGTCGGGGGAGAGCGCCGGCTCGATCTCGAGGCCCGGTTCAAGCGTGAGGCGGGTGACCTTGCCGAGCGTCAGGGCCTTCGGCCGGGCACGAGCGAGGACCACGGTGCCCGCAACGACGCCCGCGAGGCTCCCGCCCACAAGGGTCCACTTAAGCCAGCGAACGGCGCCGCCGACTGACGCAACCGGGAGAGCGCCGGTCGGCGTCGTCCCCCCACTCGGGGTGCCGAGCGGCGCGAGCTCACTGAGGAGCTCCTCGGCCGTCTGCCAGCGATCGGCGGGCCGCTTGGCGAGGCACTTGGCAAGCACGTGCGCCAGCGCCGGCGACACGCCCGGCCGGTGGCGCTCAAGAGGTTCGGGGGCCCGCGTCACTTGTGCTGCCAACACCTCCTGCGCGCTGCCACCCGTGAACGGCGGGCGACCGGTCAGGAGCTCGTAGCCCAGGACCCCGACGGCGTAGATGTCGACGCGATGATCGAGATGAGGGTCTGCGGTCGCTTGCTCGGGGGCCATATAGGCCGGCGTGCCGAGGGCTACGCCCGCCGTGGTCAACGTCTGTCGCCCCGTTGCTTCGCTCACCGCTTTCGCCACGCCGAAGTCCGTTACGAGCGCATGGCGACCCGAGACCAGGATGTTGTCGGGCTTGATGTCGCGATGCACGACGCCGTGCGCATGGGCGCAGGCCAAGGCGTCGGTGACTTCGTTCAAGATCCGGACCGCATCGGGTACCGGGAGTTCACCGTGGCGAGCCAACCGCTCGCGCAAGGACTCACCTTCCACGTACGGCATCACGTAGTAGTAGAAGCCGTCCGCTTCACCCGAGTCGAGAAGGGGAAGGATGTTCGGATGCTGGAGTTGCGCTGCGACCTCGATTTCGCGGAAGAACCGGTGGGCACCGGGTGTCGCGGCGATATCGGGACGCAACACCTTCACCGCCACCTTCCGGCGGTGTTTCGCGTCGTGCGCGAGGTAAACGGTCGCCATGCCACCGTGGCCGAGCTCGCGCTCGATCGCATAGCGGCCAGCGAGAGCAGCCTTTAGGCGGTCGGCCTGCGTCTCCAAGGAGGCTCCGGCGATAGCAAGCCAGTCAATGATAGAGGCTTGAGATGCGCGGGGCCAGAATTCGCGGGTGCGCTCACGAGGGGTGGAGACGGGGCCCTTGAGACGAGGCCTCACTTCAAGACGGCCTGGCGCCTTGCACGTTGGACCCGATCATAGGTCTCAGCGTGGAGCCGGTCGACCCCCGCGTGTAACCGTGGGTCGCTCCGAACCTTGTCATAGATCGCCGAGGCCACGATCGTCGACAGCTCGCCATCGGGGGACAGCGCGTACACTTCTTTGAGCCAGGCGAGTGATTGCTCTGCGTTGCCGATCCACGCGTAATACTCCGCCAGCCCCCGAGCCGCCGGTACCGGGCTGAAAATCGAGTCTTCGACGGTCCGCCGCGCGAACGCTGCACGGAGTGAGTCAGCGACCCTCGCTGCCTCCTGGACCCGTCCGAGCGAGTGCAAGCACATGGCGCGCACGCCGGCATAGGGGCCGAGACTCAGTGTCGCGCAGCGAGTCGGATCTCCCGATAGCAGCTCGGCTATCCCTTGGAACGCGCGAGGCAGCTTGAGATTGGGCTCGAGCGCCACCGCCCGCGTCGCCTCCTCTTCTGCGACGTCATAGTGCCGCGCGAGGAGTGCGTCGATCGACAGAGTAACGCGCGGACCCGGAGCCAGTGGGTCGAGTGAGACGGCCTGCTCCCCCTCCGCGACTGCTTCCTCACTCCTTCCCTGCCGCGACAGGAACCGCGCGTACCAAGCGTGCACGTCTGCTGAGCTGGGTCGCAGTTCAAGGGCGCGCTTGAAATCGATTGAGATTCCCTCAGCGGGCCCCCACGCACGCGTCACGACGTATGCACGAGCCGCGTACGCCTCGGCGAGATTGGAATCGAGCGCAATCGCGCGATCGGCCAAGGCGAGTGCGCGACCATACCCTGCATAGAAGTCGAGGCCGCGATAGGCGTAGATCGCCCAAAGCGTATAGACGGAAGCGAGGCCAGCGTAGGCGGGCGCGTACCCCGAGTCTTCCGCAATGGCCCGCTGGAACTGCTCCAACGCACCGCGCAACCCCTGCGGGGATCGCCGGTAGAGGAGCGAGCGCGCCGTGAGATACGCCTCGTACGCCGCCGGGCGCGTGGTTCGCGTAACGGGGCGCAGGGTCGGCTGGATGCCAACTGTGCTCACAAGGGAATCCGCGACGTTCCGCGCGATCTCTTCTTGCACGGCGAATACGTCGGTGAGGTCGCGATCATACGTCGACGCCCACACGTGCGCGTCGCTGGTCGCGTCGATGAGATCCACCGCCACTCGGATGCGATTGCCCGCGTGGCGGACCGATCCCTCGAGCACGTTGCGAACGCCGAGCGTATCGGCGATCTGACGTAGCGTTAAGCGCGTGCCTTTGAGCGCCTCAGCCGACGTCCGCGAGATGATCTTCAACCCGCGGATTCGCGCCAGCTCACCGATGACCTCTTCGGTCATGCCGTCGCTCAAGTACTGGTCGGTGGGATTTCCCGTCAGGTTGTCGAAGGGCAGGATCGCCACCGACGCCACGTCGACACCTGATGCCGCCGCCCGGACCGAACGCCGCCAGGGATGCCACGCGAAGGCGATGGCCGCAATTGCCACGGCTCCCGCGGTGACCGCAGTAGCCGCCGCCCGGCGTTGGCTCGCTGGAGCTCGTCTGCCCGCAGGTGCGGCGAGCGCCGCCGCGAATTCGCCTGCTCCGCGGAAGCGATCCGCTGGCACCTTCGCCAAGGCCTTGGCCACAGCGGCATCGATGCCCTCGGGAACTGTGTCGCGCACGGTACGGATGCGGGTCGGCCGCTCCGTGAGGAGTTTCGCGATCACCGCCTGCGCCGTTGCTCCCGTGTGGGGCGGCTCGCCAACAAGCATTTCATAGACCACAACCGCCAGGGAATACACATCGGAACGGGCATCGAGCTCTCGATGCCCGCTGGCCTGCTCGGGGCTCATATACTGCGGCGTGCCGAGCGAGAGGCCGCTCTCGGTGAGACGCGCACCTCCCGCTTCGCGCACCGCGAGCGCGATCCCGAAGTCCGTCACCATCGCTTCGCCCTCGTGGAGCAGAATGTTCTCGGGTTTGATGTCACGGTGGACCACCCCGTGGCGGTGCGCAAAGTCCAGCGCGCTTGCCACTTGCGTGGCGATGCGCACCGCATCCTCGACCGTGAGCTGCCGCTCCCCGGTCAGCTTGCCGCGCAACGATTCCCCACGCACATAGGGCAGGACGTACCACACGAACCCGTCCGTTTCCCCCGAGTCGATGAGCGTGAGGATGTGCGGGTGGTCGAGCTTGGCGCTGATGCGGATCTCTTGGAGGAACCGCTCGGCACCGAGCACCGCGGCGAGCTCCGGGCGGAGGACCTTGAGCGCCACCTCCCGATCGTGCTTGACGTCCCTGGCGAGATAAACCGTGGCCATGCCACCACGCCCGAGTTCGCGCGCGATAGCATACCGGCCGGCAAGAGCCGCTGTGAGAGGGGCGGTGTCCGTCATCGTGATGCAATGAGACGAGAACAAACTGCCGCTGCTGAGGGCGAAGCGCCAGAACTCGCGAGTGAAGGGTGTCCGCTACGCGACCCGCGGCGCCTGTCGGATCGGGCGATGCTGGCCCGATCAGTGTGAGACTCGGCTGGTCCGCCGTCGGCGTGAGCGTTACCCGGTGCTGCCGAATCCTCCCTCGCCGCGCGCGCTCGCCGGTAGCTCCACCACCTCGTCCAGCGTCACCGCCTCCACCCGCTGAAAGACGAGCTGCGCGATCCGCGAACCGCGTTTCACCTCCACCGGCTCAGTGCCGAGGTTGATCATCGGGATCAAGAGCTCGCCCCGGTAGTCCGAATCGATCGTCGCTGGGGCGTTCGGGAGCGTCAGGCCATGCTTGAGCGCGAGCCCCGAACGCGGGCGTACCTGCCCTTCGATCCCGGGCGGGATCGCGAGGGCGAGGCCCGTGCGCACGAGCCGGCGCTCGAGGGGCTCCAAAACGAAGTCGGGCTCGGCACTCGCCAGGTCGTAGCCCGAGGCGCCCGGCGTCTGACGCGTGGGCAAGGGGAGGCCTTCGTGATGCGGCAGGCGACGGACTTTGACCCTGGTCACACCAGGGTCTTCGCATCCACGGCCGGGAGCCCGAACGCCTCCGCCACCGCGGGATACACCACCTGCCCCGAAACGACGTTCAGGCCGAGGAAGAGCGCCGGGTCCTCGCGACACGCCCGCTGCCACCCGAACCGGGCGAGCCGCTTGGCATAGGAGAAGGTGGCGTTGGTGAGCGCGAGCGTCGACGTCCGCGGCACCCCCCCCGGCATGTTCGCGACCGCGTAATGGATGATCCCATCCACCACGTACGTCGGCTGCTCGTGGGTCGTGGGGTGGCTCGTCTCGATGCAGCCCCCTTGATCCACTGCCACGTCCACGATTACGGAGCCCGGCTTCATGAGCTTCAGGTCGCCGCGCCGCACGAGCTTCGGCGCCTTGGCGCCGGGTAACAGCACGGCGCCGATCACGAGATCCGCCTTGCGGAGCTGCTCGACCAGATTGTGGCGGTTCGAGTAGAGGACATCAACGTTCGGCGGGAGGACATCGTCAAGATAGCGGAGGCGGTCGAGCGAGAGGTCGAGCAAGGTGACGTGCGCCCCGAGACCCGCCGCCATCTTCGCGGCGTTCGCGCCGACGACCCCACCGCCGATGATCAGGACGGCCGCCGGCGAGACGCCCGGCACGCCACCCAACAACACTCCCGAGCCGCCGTACACCTTCTCCAAGTACTTCGCCCCTTCTTGCACCGCCATCCGCCCCGCTACTTCGCTCATGGGGGTGAGGAGCGGCAACTCACCCGAGGCGAGTTGCACTGTCTCGTACGCGATGGCCACGCTGCCTGAGGCGATCACCGCGCGCGTGAGGGCCTCGGACGCCGCGAAGTGGAAGTAGGTAAAGACGACCTGCCCCTTCCGCATGCACGGCCATTCGACGGCGATCGGCTCCTTCACCTTCACCACCATCTCCGCCTTGCTCCAGATCTCGCCCGCCGTCGCCGTCAACGTCGCCCCGGCGGACTGATAGGCGTCGTCCGAGAACCCCGAGCCGAGCCCCGCACCCCGTTCCACCAACACGGTGTGCCCGTCGCCGACGAGCGATTCTACGCCCGCCGGGACCATGGCCACGCGATGCTCGGCCGTCTTGAGCTCTTTCGGAACACCGATGATCATGCGGTCTCCCGGCTTGGTTACCGGTGGCCGTCCGGCCCCAGCGACACGACCGTCTGACGCTCGGGGGCGAAGAATTCGGTGGCCGCGCTCGCGATCTCGTCCTCAGTGAGGCCCTCCACGCTCGCCACCACCTGGTCGAGACTGCGATACGCCTCGCCGTACACGGGGAAGCTCGCCAGGCGATACATCCGCGCACTGGGGCTCTCGAGCGATAGCATC
>DATLKW010000141.1:0-8523 GCA_035538175.1 Gemmatimonadales bacterium
GCGACGGTGAAGCTGTTCGCGTCGGGCTTCTACGCCCTGCGCGACACGCGGACGCCCGTCACGATCGCCGCCTTCTCGCTCCTCGTCTCGACGGGACTCGCATGGCTTTTCATGCGCTGGCTGGGCGCCCCAGGGATCGCCCTCGGGGCGTCGATCGGCGCGTTCGTGAACACCACGCTGCACCTGCGCGACCTGAGCCGGCGCATCGGGACCGTGCTGCGCGACGCGGATTGGCGCGCCTTCGGCATCACGCTCGTCGCGGGCACGGTCGCGGGCGCCCTCGCCGTCGGCGCGGCACGCCTCGGCGCGGGGCTCGCCCCCGTCCCACGCGGGGCCCTGGTGCTGAGTATGTTTGGAGTGGCCTACGGCGTGCTCACCTTGGTGCTCGAGCACCCCGACGCCGCTCGGACATGGCAATCCCTGACCAACTGGCGCGCAAGCTAGACGCCCTCCCCGATAAACCCGGCGTGTACCTCTGGAAGAACGCCGCCGGCGAGATCCTGTACGTCGGTAAGGCGAAGAGCCTGCGCGCCCGGGTCCCGAGCTACGTGGGCCCCGATGGTGGCGCAACGCCGGAGCGCGCCGCCCTCATGAGCCAGCTCGCCGACGTGGAGACGATCATCGTGCCGAGCGAGGCGCAGGCGCTCCTGCTCGAGAACAACCTCATCAAAGAGCACAAGCCGCGCTTCAACATCCGGCTCACCGACGACAAGAGCTATCCCCGCATCGCGGTGACCCTCGGGGAGCCGTTCCCGCGCGTCCTCGTCACCCGGCGAGTGACGCTACCGGGCGCCCGCTACTTCGGCCCCTACACCGACGTCGCCACCCTGCGCCAAACGCTGCACATCATCCGCCGCATCTTCACCGTGCGCTCGTGCAATTGGGATCTCCCGCGCGAGGCCCCCGAACGCCCCTGCCTCGACTACCACATCGAGCGCTGCCGCGCCCCGTGCGTCGGCTACCAGTCCGAGGCCGACTACCGACGCATGATCGACGACGTGGTCGTGTTCCTCGAAGGGAAGACCGTCGACGTGCGCACCCGCCTCCGGGACCGGATGCAACAGGCGGCGCGCCAGCAGGACTTTGAGCGCGCGGCCCAGCTGCGCGACGCGCTGAAATGGCTCGATCAAGTGGAGCAACCCCAGGCCGTCGAGCTCGTGGCCGGGGGCGACGCCGATGCCGTGGGCGTCGCGCGCGACGGCGAGGACGTGTGCGGCGTCGTGCTGCGGCTGCGCGACGGCAAGCTCATCGCGCGCGACCACTGGTTCTTGGAGAACGCGGAGCACGAGGCGGAAGGGGCGATCCTCGCCGCCTTTCTCGTGCGCTGCTACCTGCCGCTCGAGGGCCGGGCCCGCAAGGTGCTGCTGCCGTTCGCGCCCGAAGATCTCGCCTCGCTCACCGAGCTCGCCCCCGGGGTCGACTGGCGCGTGCCCGAGCGCGGCAGCAACGCCAAGCTCGCCCAGCTCGCGGACCAGAACGCGCGTTACCTGCTCGACGGCCTCAAGATCGAAGCGTTCGACATCGACGAGCGGTCGGCCGATCCGGTCTTCGCCCTGGGCCGCGACTTGGGCCTTGCCACCGTCCCGCGCAGCTTCGTGTGCATCGACATCTCCACGAACCAGGGCCGCGACACGGTGGGCTCGCTCGTCTGGTTCGAAGCCGGGCGGCCCAAAAAGGCCGAGTACCGCCGCTTCAAGATCCGCGGCGCCCCCCAAGACGACTTCGCGGCCGTGCACGAAGTGGTGACCCGCTACCTGACCCGACGGCGCGCCGAGGCGAAGCCGCTCCCCGACTTGATGGTCATCGACGGCGGCAAGGGGCAGCTCGGCGCCGCGCTCGCGGCCGCGCGCGCAGTGGGGCTCGACGCGCTGCCCGTCATCGGCCTCGCCAAACGCGAAGAAGAGATCTTCCAGGCCGACCGCGACGCGCCGCTCCGGCTGTCGCGCCGCAGCTCGTCGCTCAAGCTCCTGCAGCGCGCCCGGGACGAGGCCCACCGCTTCGCCGTCAGCTACAGCCGCAACCGGCGCTCACGCCGGACCATCACGTCAGAACTGCTCGCCATCCCGGGGATTGGGCCGCGGCGACGCCGGGCGCTGCTCGAGCGCTTCGGCTCCCTCGCCGGCGTCAAGACGGCGACCCCCGCCGAGATCGCCTCGCTCCCGGGTTTCTCGACTCGCCTCGCCGAACGCATCCTCGACCGCCTGCAGCCGCACCCGTGAGCGCACCGCCGCGGGCGGGCCCCCGGCCCAACACGGCCCACGGGTGGTCCCTCGAGTGCTCCGCCTGCGCCACCCCCCGGGCCGCGGACGGCCTTGTAGGGGTGTGCGCCTGCGGCCAGCCCTATCTGGTCCGCTACGCCGCCCTCCCCGCCCCGAGCGCCCAAGCCGCCCTCGCCACGCGGCCGTGGACGATGTGGCGCTATCGCGAATGGCTGCCCCTCGACGCCGACGAGACGCCCGTGACTCTGGGCGAGGGCGGGACGCCGCTTCTTGCCGTCCCGCGCCTCGCCGCCACCCACGGGCTCACCCAGCTGTACGTGAAGGACGAGGGCACCAATCCCACGGGCTCGTTCAAGGCGCGCGGCCTCGCCGCCGCCGTGACCCGGGCCGTGAGCGCCGGCGCGCGATCGCTCGTCGTGCCGACCGCCGGCAACGCCGGCGTGGCCCTCGCCGCCTATGCCGCCCGCGCCGGCGTCACCGCGCGCATCTACGCGCCCGCGAGCACGCCGGCCCCCATACTCGCCCAGATCAAGAGCTACGGCGCCGACTTGGTGCTCGTCGACGGACACATCGGCGACTGCGGGACCCAGGCCCGCGCCTACGCCGCCCAAACCGGCGCCCTCGACGTCTCCACGCTGCGCGAACCCTACCGCATCGAGGGGAAGAAGACCCTCGGCTTGGAGCTCGCGGAGCAGCTCGGCTGGACCCTCCCCGATGTCATCGTGTACCCGACGGGCGGGGGCACGGGGCTGATCGGCATGTGGAAGGCGTTCGGCGAGCTCGCGCGCGCCAAGTGGGTCCAGGGAACGCTCCCGCGCATGTACAGCGTGCAGGCGGCGGGGTGCGCTCCCGTCGTGCGGGCCGCGGACGCGGGCGCCACGACGTGCACGCCCTGGCCCGACCCCCAGACCATCGCCGCCGGGCTGCGGGTGCCGCACCCCCTCGGGGACCGCCTGATGCTGCGCGTCTTGCGCGAAAGCGGGGGTGGGGCGGTGGCCGTCACTGACACCGAGCTCGCCCACGCCGCCCGTGTGCTCGCGACCAGCGAGGGCATCGACGCCGCCCCCGAGGGCGGGGCCGCCCTCGCGGGAGCGCTCGCCCTCGTCCAGCGCGGCAGCGTGGGGCCCGCGGAGCGGATCGTAGTCTTCAACACCGGCGCCGGGTGGCTCTACAGGGGCTAACCCGTTAATATTCCGCCGCTTCGCGACATATGCGCATTGCGATCCTCGATCCCGCGGCCGGCATCTCGGGCGACATGACGCTCGGAGCGCTCCTCTCCCTCGGCGTCCCCCAGACGTGGCTCGAAGGCCTGCCCGCCCGCCTCGGTCTCGCGGGCGTCGGGGTGACGGTGCGCGAGGCCGTGCGCTGCGGCGTGGGGTGCCGACAGGTCGAGTTCAGCATCCCCGACCAGCCCCACGGACGCCACGTGGGAGAGCTCGTGCGCCTCGTGGAACGCGCACCCGTCTCCCCCGCCGTGCGCGAGCGCGCCGTGCAGGCGTTCCGCTTGATTGGCGAAGCCGAAGGCCGGGTCCACGGCGTGCCCCCGGAACACGTGCACCTGCACGAAGTGGGGGCCGTGGACGCCGTGCTCGATATCGTGGGAGCGATCGAGGGGTTCGAACGCCTCGGCGTCGAGGCGGTCTACACCTGGCCCGTGGCGCTCGGGAACGGGTGGGCCAAGGCCACCCATGGCACCCTGCCCGTGCCGGCCCCCGCGACGGCCATCCTGCTCGAGGGGATCGACGTGGCCACGGGTGGCCCCGTCGAGGGCGAGGCCACCACGCCGACCGGGGCAGCGCTGGTCCGCGTGCTCGCCGCGGGCCCGCCCCCGAGCGCTTGGCGGCTCGTGAAAGGGGGGTGGGGTGCGGGGCAGCGCGACCCGAAACACTACCCCAACGCGCTGCGGGTGCTCGTCGCCGAACAGGCCGCGGAAGCGGGACGCGTCGTCCTCCTGGCCACGGATCTCGACGACATGAGCCCCGAGTACTTGGAGCCGCTGCGGCACGCCCTCGTTGAGGCGGGGGCGATCGACGTCGAGACCTGGCCGGTCCAGATGAAAAAGGGACGCTCCGGGGTGCGCGTCGAAGCCATGGCCCCCGAGGAGCTGGCCGAGGCCGTCACCGCGGCGCTGTTTCGACACAGCACGACGGCGGGCGTGCGACGCTGGGTCGCCGAGCGCTCGACGCTCGCACGCCGGCACATCACCGTGGAACTCGCCTCGGGTGTAGCGGTGCGGGTGAAAGTTCTCGAGCAGGCCGATGCCGAGGGGCTGCGCGTAAAGCCGGAATACGACGACGTCGTCGCGGCGGCCCGAGCGTTGGGCCGACCGCCGCTCGAAATTGCCCGGGTCGCCCAACGCGACGCCGAGGCCCTTGTCGCCAAATCGAAGGAGTGAGCATGAGCGCGAAGCACGTCATCACCGTCGTGGCGTGTGCGACCACGGTTCTCGCGGCACGCGTCGCGGGGCAGGGACAGATCTGGCTCCCGGCCGCCTGCGACATCAAACCGGGCAACCCGCTCGTCGACCACGGGATGCAGTCGCTGCGAGACGCCGCCGGGACGAAGTTCGCCGACCAGCGCACCAAGGACTTGAAGGACGCCGAGCGCAACCTCACCCAGGCCGTGACCACCGGGAAGCAGGAGAAGAATCCGGCCGCGTGGTACTACCTGGGCCGCTACTACCTGACCACCGACGACGCGGTGGGCGCCGACTCCGCGCTGGCGAAGGCGCTCACGTTGGCCCCGACGTGTAAGGATGACATCGCGCTCTACCGACGCCAGGCGTGGGTCCCGGTGTTCAACGCCGGCGTGCAGGCCTGGCAGGCCGGCGTCACCGACTCCGCCATCCGGTCGTTCCGGCGCGCGAACCAGGTCTACAAGTCCGAGCCCATGGGGTTCATCTACATCGCGAACCTGTTCATCACCGTCGCCGAGCCCGATTCGGCAGCTCGGCACACCCCCGACTCGCTCAAATACCGGGCCGACTCGACGCTGTACGCGACCCGCATGGATTCGGCGGCGAAGTACTTCCGCTTGGCCGTGCCCGCGGCCGCCGATCCCAAGTACGCCAAGGAGCGCCGCGACGCCCTCTTCAACGTCGCCCGCGTCTACCACTCGATCAAACGCTACGACGAGGCGGTGGCTGCTTACCGCGAGTACTTGGCCGTCCCCGCCTATGCCAATGACGCCCAGGCCCTCGCGAGCCTCTCCGGCCTCCTCATGATGCACCCCGAGAAGCGCGATAGCGCGCTCGCCCTCGACAACCAGATCGTGGCGCACTCGACCGCGGCGAGCGTGGACGAGTTGTTCGGCGCCGCGCAGGCCATTGTGGCCGTCGTGCCCCAGAGCCCGGATACGGCGGTCATGAACGTCCAGTGCGCGAAGGCGGCGAAGAAGCGGACACCCGCGCTCACCGCGCGGCAGATCGCCGCGCGCTGCGTGCCCGTCTCCGCCGACACCATGCGGAAGTTCCACGCCTCCGCCGATACCCTGTATCACCTCGCGACCGTCCTCTACGACACGGTCCTCAACCGGAATCCGTACCACCGCGATGCCCTGTACAACCTCGCCGGGATCTCCTACCTCATCGGGGACACGGGCAGGGTGCTGCCCCTCGCCCAGCGGCTGTACGAGGTCGACCCGATGAACCGCACGACCCTCACCAAGGTCGCCGGCGGCTGGCAGCTGCGCGGCAAGAAGGACTCGGTCCTGTACTACCTGCAGATCGCGGACTCGCTCCCGATGGAGATCAACGTCACCCAGTTCACCACGAGCGAAAAGGGCGCCGAAGTCGAAGCCCAGGCGACCAATCTCCGCGCCAAGGCCGACTCGCTGACGCTCAAGTTCGAGTTCCTGGACGCCAAGGGCACCGTGCTCTCCAGTAAGTCGCAAGCCCTGCGGCTCGCGCCCAATGCGAATCAATCGTTCAAGGTGAAAGCGGATACGGCGACGGGCATCGCGGCCTGGCGCTACCGAAGGTCGTAGGGAGCAGCCCGAGCACGGAGACGCGAGCGCCGCGGCCCATCGACCCTCGGGCCTGCGAACCGGGGCAGGGTGGTGGGTGGGGAGGCGCGGGCCGCTAGCGCTCGCTCTGCCACGCGGCGCGCCGGGCCTCGTCCACCGGCGTAACGGTCGCGCGGTCTTTGAACCGGAGCCGCGGCCGCCCGTAGCCGGTGACCGGCACGTCGAGCGCCATCGCCTGGCCCCCGCGTCTGACCTCCAGCTTCGCCCCGGTCGCCCGCCCGCAGGCCGCGGAGCGCAGCCTGGAGGTCCGCAACACTGTTGACCGGGGAGTCATTGAGCGTTTGGAGTTCGTCGCCCGTTCGGAGGCCGGCGAGGAAGTTGCACTCCGACCAAAACGTTAGCCGCCGGCCCAGCGAACGGCCGCCGAATCGACCGCGTCCGGTATCGCGTTGACAACACCCTAGGGAGCGGTTGCGGGCGCCCGAGGCAGCGGCGTTTGGCACCACCAGAGCACCGGTCCCGCAGCAATCGCAGGGCCCGAGGTCCTTGGTGCCGGTCTGCTCGATCTCAAGAGTCTCTGGTGTCATGGGACTTGCAAGCGATGCGGCCTAACGGATCGCGCTTAAGCTGCGGGCGACGTTCTGGCGGGCGCAAGCCTCTGCCCACCGCGGCGTGGCCCGCCGGGCAGGCAACGGCCGATTCCTTTAAGAGCAGGCCCGTCAGCTTCAAGCGTATGTTAGGCCGCGGTTTTCTACGATGGAGTCCTTCGGATGCGAGTCCCGCTCTTGAGTTGTGCACAGCCCCAGGCGGTGGCGCGGACGAAATTCACGCCGGGGAGTGCTGCGATGCGGGGAATCAGCGAGTCCGGAACAGCAGTCAGGAGTACCGGGATGGGCATTCGCGTCACGTCGTACACTCCGAGGTGCCGGAGGGCCTCCTCGTCGTGGTCAGTGATCGGACGTTCGTAGAAGATCTGCACACTAGCGTCGAACTTGGACGAATCGGGAACGGTGAAAGCGGCGTCCGCGATCCCGGGAGAATCACTGACAAGGGCGCGCACGGCTCCAGTGTCGAGCTCTGCACGGAGGAGGGCGACGCGGAATCGGTGAAGGACTCGCCCCCCAGCCGCTTCTATTGCGCGAACGTCGTCCGCGTTCGGCGTGCGATTGAACCGACCCGCGTGCAGCGAGAGGTCCACCATCACGCGCTTATTGATCGGTGGCCGCGGTTGCCACTCACACACGAAGGCCAAGTCCGCGGTATCGCGTTGCTGCAAAGCCTGAGCGCGCAGCGGGGCGAGGACCAACCCGCCGAGAAGGCAGACTGGAAGGCAGACTGGGAGGCAGACTGGGAGGACAAGAGAGCAAAGGCTTCGGGCCATATCGTGCGGGGGTTCGGACGCTGCTGCCTAACGGATCGCGCTTAAGCTGCGGCGCGCCGGTGAAAGATTCATTCCCTAATCTACGCGCGCCGCCAGCTTCAAGCGCTTGTTAGGCCGCTGCTCTACGGAGTTTACTCGCCAATCGTAAAGCTGAACTCATGCCGCTTGTGATAGAGGGTGCGTCCCTTGATCGAAATAGTCACAAAGCCGACGAAACGTGGCCCTGGGCGTTCTGTCCTCGGCCTCTCTGGTGGGGAATCCTCCGTCCACCGTCACCTCGCCAAGACCGGGATAGGCGCACGCCAGGTGCACCGTGTCCGCGCTAGTCACTGCGCGCTCACAGGACATTGACGAATGCTGGATGCTATCCGTCACATGCGAAAAGATGACCATCGGTTCCGGATGCACGCTAAAACCGTTGAACTGAAAGCCGCTCACTCTGAACTCGTCGGCGGGCAGATAGTAGCCTTCCTCGTCCACCTGTAAGCGGTGCGGATTCACCGGCGGAATTGGGACATAGCCTGGAACGACCGGCGCGGTGTCAGGTGAGCGTGTCTCCACCCACAACAACGCCGAAGCAGCGGCGAGGACAATTAAGAGGATCAGGCGAGTACGAGCCATAGCATTGGAGCGGCCTAACGGATCGCGCTTAAGCTGCGGCGGACAAGCCAAACATTAGGCAACATAACGCTTCCTTTAAGAGCAGCGCCGTCAGCTTCAAGCGCTTGTTAGGCCGCTCGCGACTATTGATCACAGGTCCGGAGAACCGCTCTCCAGTCATCAGCGGATTGTCTCGAGGTGAACTCATTGATTAAAAGGAGATACTCCTGCGAACGGTGCGCTGCGACAGAAGCCGAGTCGTAGAGGGAACGGCGATAGGACCCGGCCCAGACGAGGAATACCGTCGACGTGTCACCAGGTGTGAGCTCGGACCGGAGATCGCGGAGCATTGCCTCTTGG
>DATLKW010000142.1:0-10679 GCA_035538175.1 Gemmatimonadales bacterium
CGCACGAGGTGCTGCAGCGCGCTGCGTTGGGCGTCGGCATGCGGCAGGGTCGGCTCGTACACGTAGCGCACGCCGTCGCGGCTGTGGCGCAGGTGACCCTTGCGCTCGAGGTAGCTGAGCATGGCGCGGACGGCGGAATAGGTGGGGGGATCGGGGAGTTGGGCCGTCACGCCGCCCGCCGTGGCGCGGCCGAGGCGGTACACGACGTCCATGATCTGCCGTTCACGGCGGCCGAACTCGTCGGAGGGCGACCGGGCCATGGCCGCAATCTGCTAATGGGTTAGCATACCGTCAAGGCCCCCGCTGGCGGGCCTTCGCGTCTTAGCGCACGACGCGAACGAGCCGCCAAGCCCACCCCGCGAGCCCGGCGCAGACGCCCAAGACGAGCGCGTCCTCCGGGAACACCCGCCCCCGATTGACCATCTCCACCGTGTGGGCGACGAAGATGAGGGCGAACACGAGACCGGTCGTGACGAGGTAGGTCTTCATGGCGCTCGCTCGCTAGCGTCCGGGGGTGATGCCGAGCGGGGCGAGCTCCTTGCCATAGGCCTCGAGCAGCCCGGGCGGCACGAGGACCTCGTCCGCGCCGTCGAGCTTGCGCAGCATCGCCGCGTTCACGGCCGCCTGTCCCCGGTAGTGGTTATTGGTGATGACGTAGGTGTCCCGGGCGCGGCGCGCGATCTCGTGGATCCGGTCGAGCCACCCCTCGAGCTCCTCGGTGCTGTAGAGATAATCGTAGCGCTCGTGCGAGGCGGCGCCGTCGCGGAACCAGTTCTCATAGTTCCGGCCATGCAGCCGCACGTACCCCACCTCGGCGGTGGCTTGGGCACCCGGTTTGATCGAGTGGTGAAACACCGGTTGGTCGATATTGACGACCGCGACGTTCCGCTCCGTCAGCCCGGCATAAAAGCCCGGGTCGTTCCACGAGCTGTGACGCACCTCGACGCCGAGCGGGAAACGCACGAACGCGGTGAGGACATCGCCGAGCCACTCTTCGTTCGCCGCCGTGCGCTTGAACGACCAGGGGAACTGCAGGAGGAGGCACCCGAGGCGGCCGGCGTCGGAGAGGGGGGCGACGCCGGTGGTCACGAGCTCGACGTCTGCCTTCGTCCACGGCGCGTCGCGCTCGTGCGTGAAGCGCTGCCACAGCTTGGCCGTGAACTTGAAGCGGGGATTCGCGCCGACGCGAGTGGCCCAGCCCGCGGCCGCCTTGGGCGCCGGGGGGCGATAGAAGGTGGAGTTGATCTCGATCGTGTCGAAGTAGCGCGCGAGATAGCTCAGGGGGTCGAACCCGCGGGGGCGCGGGAGCGGATAGACGATCCCCCACCAGTCACGGTAGTCCCAGCCCGCCACGCCGACGCTCACCACGGTTCGAATCATAACGGTCTTGGGGCCGACGCGTTCACCTTCCGAATCGCAGGCGAGCGCCACCGGATGGTACGGTCGCGCATTCCAGGGTGGCCTTGCGTCACGCGTCGCGGGGTCACATCGTAGAACTACGGGCGGTTGATCCGCGCCCAACCTCTCCGGCCCTCCCCCAGCGAGGGTCCTTGTGAGGCAAAGGGGGGCAGACTCCCGGATCGGCATCGCTTGAATCCTTGGGCGCCGCGCGGCGTCACTGCTGGGGGGTGTGTGCCCGTGGCCTGACCAAGGAGATCGATTCGATGCCGACCAATAAGGACTTCAAGCGCCTCGTTCGCGCCCGGATGCAGAAGACGGGCGAAGCCTATACCGCCGCCCGACAGCACCTCCTCCATCGCAAGCCTCGCCGCACGCTCGCCACGTCCAGCGCGGCGCTGGCCCCGACCGACTTCGCCGCCCGCGCTGGAACGACGGATGTTCTCCTCAAGGCGAAGACCGGATGCACGTGGGAGCGCTGGGTGAAAGCGCTCGACCGCGTGGGCGCGCACGCGTGGCCGCACCGCGAGATCGCTCGCTACGTACACGAGAAATACAAGGTGGCGGACTGGTGGTGCCAGACGGTGACGGTGGGCTACGAGCGGATCAAGGGCTTGCGCGCCATCGGCCAGCGCCGCGACGGGACGTTTGAGGCGACGAAGAGCAAGACGTTCCCGGTCCCGCTCGCGCAGCTCTACCGCGCCTGGAGCGACCCGCACGCGCGCGCACAGTGGCTCCCGGGGGTGGTCCTCACGGTCCGTTCCGCGACGCGGGAGAAGTACCTCCGGATCACGTGGCCGGATCGGACGTCGGTGGCGGTGGGGTTCATTCGGAAAGGGAGCGGGAAGAGCCAGGTGCAGGTGCAGCACGAGAAGCTCGCAGACCGATCGGCCGCAACCACGATGAAGGCGTATTGGGGGGAGCGGCTCGGAGTGCTCGGGGAGGTCTTGCGTCCGCTGACGGGATGAAACGTTTCGGAATGTCTTCGAATCTGGAGGAAGGCAGGGAAGGGCCAGCCCGATCGGGGCTGGCCCTTCGCGTTGGCCGCAGGAGCGTGTTACTCGCCCTTCGGGGGCGGTTCGTCGAGGAACGGGATGACCGTCGCCGCCAAGGCGGGAGCGCTGAAGATGGTGTAGTGGGTGAGGCCCGGGAGAATCGCGAGTCCCGACCTCGGGCGGCCCGAACCATCCCACCCGCCATCGCGCTTCCCGCCGCCGAGCAGGCCGAAGAGCTCGACCGCGTGCGCTGGGGGAAAGATGTCGGCATCCCCCGCAACGACGAGCGTGGGTGCGGTGATGCCCGCGATTTCGGTGGAAAAGTCGAAGTCCTCCTTCATCGCCTCGCCGATCTTGCCCAGCAGTCTCGGCCAATCCTCCGGTCTCGGCGCGAGGCTCTGGTACACCTGATACATCGGCGTCTGCTTCATCGCGTCCGCCATCGCCGGGCCCACTTGTCCCTGCTGGGCCAGGATTTCGGGATAGAAGGCATTCCGCCTGAACGGCGTCGAGACTACGACGAGTCGGTTCACTACGGCCGGATGTCGGATCGCCGTCAGGAGTGCGACGCCGCCCCCGAGGGAGTAACCCATGATGTCGGCGCGCGCGATGCCCAAATGCTCGAGAAGGGCAGCGATATCGTCGGCCATGAGCTTTACGCTCAAGGGTCGATCGATGTCCGCCGTGCGGCCGTGCCCTTGCAGATCGACGGCGATGACCTGCCGCCCCTTGGCGAGTGCGGTCAGGTTAGGGCCGAACATCTCGAGGGCGCCGAGGCCCCCGTGCAGGAGGATGAGCGGCCGGCCTGAGCCGTGGATCTCGTAGTAGAGCTTGAGGCCGTTCACGGCGGCGTAGTGCCCAGCTGCCTTGCTCGAGGCCGCGCCGGCGCGCCAAGGGTTCGCTTGTGCATGGGCGCTCGCGGCGACGGCGAGCGCGCCAGCGAGAGCGAGCACCGAGCAGAGGGTCACGGGGCGAAGGCTCGTCGAATGACATTGCATGGTAACGTCTCCTGGTTGTGAGTCGACCGCGTCGGGGGCCGTTCTTAGGTGGCAACGAACGAGCAGGGGTCAAATCGACAGGCGGCTCAGCCGACGCACGTCGAGACGCGGTAGCGAAGCAGGAAGATTCGAGTTTTCCTTAGGCAGGAAGCGAGGCTCTCCGCTCCGCACCGCCCCAAGCCAAGTCTTCCCGGACGGGGACGCGCCCCGTGCCACGCTCCGCCGCCGGAAGTCCCACACACTCCTGACCGGTTGCACACCGGCGCCCCCTTGCGTGCCATGCTAATCCATTAGCACATTCCCTAGCCATGGTGCTAATACATTAGCATCGCCGCATGCTGCTGGCGCACGCCTTCTTCCTCCTCCAAACCGTCGGCGGGTCGGCCGCGCGCTCCGCCGGTTCGGCTCACCCAGGTCTTGCCGACTCTGCGATCCTCATGCGCCACGCGGGCAGCGGTGTCCCGCCCGTGATCGTCGCCGTGCGGGTGAGCCATCCCCCGGCACTCGACGGGCGCCTGGACGATCCCGCCTGGGCCGCGGCCGCGCCGGTGGGAGGCTTTCGCGAGGGCGATCCCCACGAGGGCGCACTCGCCCCCGAGTCGACTTCGGTGCGGATCGTGTACGACGACGAGGCGCTCTACATCGGGGCCCGACTTTACGACGCCGAGCCGGCCAAGATCACGCGGCGCCTGGCGCGCCGCGACGACGACCCTCAGGGCGACGATATACTCTGGGTCGACTTGGACTCCTATCACGACCACCGCACCGCGTACGAGTTCGGCGTCAATCCCGCGGGGACCGTGCGGGACGACTTCTGCTCGAACGATTCGGGGTTCTGCGACTTCTCCTGGGACGCCGTGTGGCAGGTGAAGACGGGGATCGATTCGCTCGGCTGGGTGGTCGAGATGCGGATCCCATTCTCCCAGCTCCGCTTCCCGCCCGGGCGCGTGCAGGTCTGGGGCGTGAACTTTTTCCGTAACGTAGCGCGCCGCAACGCCTGGAGCATGTGGGCCTTCAGGCCCAAGGTCGAGACCGGCTACGCCTCGCGCTTCGGCCACCTCGTGGGCCTCCGCGACATCCCCGCGCCGCGCCGCTTGGAGCTCGTTCCCTACAGCCTCGGCCAGGCCGGCTACGACAGCCCCGCCCCCGCGAACCCGTTCGACCGCGGGCATGCCTATTCCGGGACGCTCGGGCTCGACCTGAAATACGGCGTCACCTCGAACCTCACCCTCGGCGCCGCCGTGAATCCCGACTTCGGCCAGGTCGAGTCGGATCCCGCCTTCGTGAACCTGACGGCCTTCGAGCAGTTCCTGCCCGAGCGGCGGCCGCTCTTCGTCGAGGGCGCGAACGTCTTCAGCTTTGGTGGCACCGGTCCCTTCATCTCGTTCGGCTACGGGCCCCGGTACTTCTACTCGCGCCGCATCGGGCGGGGCCCGACCCTCGCCCCGGACGCCCCGAGCGGCGGCTTCCTCGACCAGCCGAGCACGACGAGCATTCTCGGGGCGGCGAAGCTCACGGGGCGCACGCCCGGCGGCTGGTGGGTAGGCGTGCTCGACGCGGTCACGGGGCGCGAGCAGGCGCGTCTTGCGGACGCGAGCGGGCGCGTGTGGCGCCAGGACGTCCAGCCGCTGACGAATGCATTCGTCGCCCGACTCGCGCACCAGACGGACGGCCGGACCGAGGTGGGCCTCTTCCTCACGGCGGCCGACCGCCGGATCGGGAGCGCCGCGCTCGATTCGCTCCGCAGCGCGGGCTACGTGGGAGGCGCGGAGTTCTTTCACCGCTGGGCGAACAACGCCTATTCGGCCTTCGGCTCGATCGGCATCTCCTACGTCCGGGGCGATACGCTGGCCATGCGGCTCACCGAGGAGCAGTCGAACCACTACTACCAGCGCCCCGACGCCTCCTACCTCCAGTACGATCCGCGCCGCACCTCATTGACCGGGGCGAGCGCCGACGTGGCACTCAGCAAGGAGGCGGGGCGGTTCAACTGGTCGGTCGCGCTCTCGAGCTCGACCCCCGGATTTGAGGTCAACGACCTGGGCTTCCAGGTTCGCGCCGACCGGGTGACGGAGGACTGGTTGCTGCAGTACCGCTGGACGCAGCCGGGCCGGGTGTTTCGCTCGGCGAGCATCGCGACCGATCCCGACTGGCGGGGCTACAACTTCGGTGGTGACCTCTTCTACCACACGAGCGACGTGATTCTCGCGGGCCAGCTGCTCAACTGGTGGAGCGGGAGGCTCGCCCTTGTCCGCCAGTGGCAGACGATCGACGACCGGCTGACGCGCGGCGGTCCCCGCGCGCTCGGCCCGGCCGGGGAAGTCGTGAACCTCTCGCTCGCCTCGGACGTCCGGCCGCGGCTCTCGGGAACGCTCGGCGTGAACTACTACCGCGACGTCTCCGCCAGCTGGAGCCTCGCCGTGAGCCCGCTTCTCTCGTTCCGCCCGAGCAGCGCAATTCTCTTCTCGCTTGGGCCGAGTTACACCGTGGGCTGGAGCGCCGCGCAGTACGTCGTCACCCATACAGACTCGACCGCGACGGCCACGGCCGGCCACCGCTACGTGTTTGGCGAGCTCGCCCAGCGCCAGCTCAACACGACGTTCCGGCTGAACGTGACCCTGAGCCCCCTCCTGAGCGTCCAGCTCTATGCCCAGCCGTTCACCTTCTCGGGGCGCTACCGGAACTTCAAGGAGCTCGCGGCGCCCCGCACGTTCGACTTCCGGGTCTACGGCCGTGACCCAGCGTCGAGTATCAGCCAAGCCGGGGGCGTCTACACGGTCCACCCCACCGGCTCCGCGAGCGACACGCTGCGCTTCCCGAACCCCGACTTCCGCATCCGCTCGTGGCGCTCGAACGCGGTGCTCCGCTGGGAGTATCGGCCCGGCTCGGCGCTCTTCCTCGTTTGGACGCAGTCGCGTCTCGTCACCCTCGCCGACCCGTCGCTTGATCTCGCGCACTACCTCGGCCGCGAAGTCTTCCTCGACCCGCCGACGAACGTCTTCATCGTGAAGTTGAGCTACTGGCTGAGCCGCTGATCGCAGGGGAGGGGCCTGAGCCCCCCGAGACGACAGGAATCCCGTGGGGGAGCTCGTCTGTGCAACCTTCCGCCCCCAGCCCGGGTCCCACGAGGGGCGCGTCTCGCGCGGCTCGCACCGCGCGCCGCACGCGAGCGAGCGCTCAGGCCGGTTCGCGAGGGTGAAGCTCACCGTCTTGTGTTCCAAGGCATGTTGACGGACTTCAACTTCCTTACCGCGTCAGTTCCACGCGAGCGCGTTTCGGTCGCGCCAGTACTCGCCCGACTCCATTGTAAGCGACCGGAGACGCGCGTCGGTCTGGGCCGTCCACGGCACCTCCAGCCCGCGCAGGTTTGAGCGAAGCTGCTCCGTGGTCGCCGCGCCGCTCAGGACGATGTCCGCCCATGGCTGCGCGAGCGCGGCGGCGAGGGCGAGGGCGTCGACGGTCGTGTCGAGGCGGGCCGCCTCCGCGCGCAGCGTCGCGAGGCGCACTGCGAGCGCCGGGGAGGCGTTGCGTTCGGTGAGCCGGCCGTTCGCGAGCGTCTCCTTCAGGATCACTCGCAGGCCAGCCTCATGCGCCTCCTCGAGGGCGGAGCCCGCACCGCGCTCGAGGAGGTTCCACGTCGCCTGGACGGCGTCGAACACGCGCGCGCCGTCGCGCTTGACCTCGAGGGCTCGGCGGAGGACATCGGATTGCGACGCGCCGGTGAGCGTGAGGCCGATGCGGAGCCCCGTCGCCTTGAGGCGGGCGAGCTCGTCGATCACAGCGCCGTCGTCCAGCACGCCGCTCTCGAGTGTGGCCGAGTGAATCTGGTAGAGGGAGAGGTAGGCACCGAGCCGTGTCCTCGTCTCGGCGAGTTGCCGTCGGAGGGTTGCCAGCGAATGATCCTTCACCTCGTGTCGCTCGGCATCGACACGCCAGCCGGCGGTGTAGGTGTAGCCCCATTTCGAGGCGACGACTACTGCGCCCGGCGCGATTCGCCGATTCGCCAGCCACGACGCGAGGAAGTCCTCCGCGCGGCCGTAGGAGCGCGCTACGTCGAAGTATCGGACGCCCGCGGCGTAGGCGGCGTCGAGCACCGCATGCGCCCGTTGCTCCATGGCGCCTGGTTCGTAATTCCCCTCGAGGTCGTGCGCGTGCTCCAGCGTGATGTACGCGGGTCGGCCGAGGGCCGCGAGTCCCAGGCCCACGCGATGGGCGTCGGGGAGAGTCACAGCTCGTCCCTTGGGACCGCCGACCGATGTAATTCCGCGATCACGTGCATGGTCGGAGGCCACACTGAAGCACTGCGCGGACGTTCCGTGCGAGCGCGTTTCAGACGACGGCTTATCGTCCTGCGGCGGCCGTCGTCGCGTACTCGTTCTTGTAGACCTTCCCGCCTTTCATCACGAACCGCACCGACTCGAGGGCCTTGACGTCCTGCAGCGGGTCACCGTCTACGGCAATCACGTCCGCCCACTTGCCCGGCTGCAGGGCGCCCACTCGGTCGGACCACCCGAGCAGGTCGGCGGCGTTCACGGTGGCCGCCTGGATCGCCGCGAGGGGTGGCAGCCCCGCCCGCACCATGGAGCTGAATTCACGCGCGTTTAATCCGTGCGGGTAGACTCCGGCGTCGGTTCCGAACGCCACTTTCACCCCGCTCTTGAGCGCGTGCGCGACGTTGGTTTGCGCGGCAGGAATGACCTCACGCGCCTTCACCGCCAGAAACTCGGGAAAGTGGAGGGCCACCATGTTCTGCAAGATGAAATCCTCGATGTACATCGTGGGCACGAGGTAGGTGCCGTGCGCCTTCATCGCCGCGATCCCCTCGTCGGTGATGTAAGAGCCGTGCTCGATCGAATTCACGCCCGCTTGGGCCGCCCAGATGATCGCCTGGGCACCATGCGCATGGACGGCGACGCGGTGGCGCAGCCGGTGCGCTTCGCTCACGATCATCTGCAGCTCTTCTTGCGAATACTGCGGGACCTGCGGATCGTCGCCCTTACTCAAGACGCCGCCCGACCCCATGACCTTGATCAAGTCCGCGCCGTACTTGATCTGTTCGCGCACTTTTTGCCGGACTGCGTCCACGCCGTCCGCGACGCTCGCGAATGTCGCGTGCGCTTCCCACGGCAGCAGATTGTTGTCGAAGTGCCCCCCGGTGATGCTGAGCGGCATCCCGCTCACGAGCATGCGGGGGCCAGGGATGTCCCCGTCGTTGATGGCGTCGCGGAGCGCGACGTCGGTGAACCCCCAGGCGCCGACGTTGCGCACGGTTGTGAAGCCCGCGAGCAGCGTCCTCAACGCATTCGCTGCTCCGATGAGCGTTTGTCGCGCTTCACTGATGCCGAGCAGTTCGTAGCCAAAGCTCGAGGGCTTAAGCGTCAGGTGCACGTGGCAATCGATCAGGCCGGGCAAGACGGCGGCGTTCCCGAGCTCGATCAGGGTCCAGCCCGGCCCCGGCGTCCCTCGGCCAGCGTCGATGCGAGTGATCTTGTCTCCCTCGATGTAGAGGGTCTGATCAGCGACCCAGCGACCGGTGGTGACGTCGAGCAGCCGACCCGCATGCACCATGACGCGAACCGAATCGGCCGCGTCCGCGCGCGGGTTTCCTGGGGCCCTGGGCTGGACCGTGGTGGCGGCGACGACCAGGAAGGCGGCGATAGGGGTGAGCATGGGTGCTCCTTCGCTCCGTTAGGGGTGCGCGCTCGACGCGCGGATCAGCGCCTGTGTGGGAACGTGCAATGCTACGCGCCGAACTGCCGCAAGGGGAGGTCGGCATGAAGGGGTCACTCCTCCATAACAGGAAGCTCTGATTGCGACCGGGGGCGAGCGGGCTACGTTTGAACGCCTCTTTCAGCCGAGGCAGATACATGAAGATCGGTTGGATTGCGGTCGCCCTGATCACCGGACCGCTTGTCGCACACCCTCCCAACGCGCCGGCGCAGGGCGCGGTCCGAGCATCCGGTGCCGCCGGCGACTGGCCTAGCTACAACCGCACCTTGTCGGGGGACCGGTTCTCTCCGTTGACCGGAATCTCCCGGGCCAACGTGTCTCGGCTGCGGCCAACTTGCAGCTATACCCTGCCTGAGGTCACCTCGCTTCAGACCGGCCCCCTCGTCGTGGGTGGCATCATGTATTTCACGACGGATACCATCTCCTATGCCATCGATGCCCGCACCTGCGCAGAGAAGTGGAGGCAGGTCCGGCACAGCGAATCGACGAGCCTCCTCGCAGTGCATCGCGGGTTCGCCTACCTGAACGGCCGCCTGTTCCGCGGCACCTCCGACGCGCACGTCCTGGCCTTGGACGCCGCGGATGGACGGACCGCGTGGGATGTCGTGCTGGACGTGAAGGGACCCGGCGTGTCCCTGCCAATGGCACCCATCGCGGCCAATGGGCTCGTCTTCGTCGGCAACGCCGGAGGCGATAATGTCGGCGTCACTGGTCACGTCTACGCACTCGACGCGCGTGATGGGCGGGTCGTGTGGAGGTTCGACGTCGTGCCCGCCACCGGACCGGCGCGTTCGACCTGGACGAACCCGCGCCTCCCGATTTCAGGCGGTGGATTCTGGACGTCGTTCGCGCTCGACACGGTGTACGGAGTTCTGTACGTGCCGGCCGGCAACCCGGCGCCGGACTTCGACACCGCTAGGCGCACGGGGGACAACCTCTATGCCAACTCGATCATCGCCATCGAGGCGGCGACCGGGCGCATGCTCGGTTACAATCAGGTCGTCCGACGTGACAATCACGATTGGGATGTCGACGCCCCGCCCACGCTGGTGACGACCCGCTCGGGTCGGGCGATCGTCGCGTCGGCCAACAAGGACGGGCTCCTCACGATCTTGGATCGTTCCCGGCTGTTGACTCGCACGGTCACGACGGCGGGCGATCTCACCGCCGCGCTCCCCCTGCTCTCACAGACGCCGACCACCACCCGCGAGAACGTCGATGCCCCGCTGTCGCGCGACAGCGTGGTGCGCTTCTGCCCTGGTGCTGCCGGTGGAGTGGAGTGGAACGGGCCGGCATACGACCCCGCAAGCAACACGCTATTCGTGGGCGCGGTTGATTGGTGTGCGCGGGTCCAGCTGAAGCGGGATACCGCAGATGTGCCGGCACCGGGCACCATCTGGTTTGGCGCGGAGAATGCAGGGTCCACGATGTTCGATCCGCCGGACCAAGCCCGCGGCTGGGTTACGGCGTTCGACGCCGAAAACGGGCTCGTGCGCTGGAAGTATCGCGCCGCGTATCCGATCCTGGGCGGAGTCACGACCACGGCTGGTGGTCTGGT
>DATLKW010000143.1:0-8134 GCA_035538175.1 Gemmatimonadales bacterium
CGAGCGCCGCGAACGGCGCGGCTCCGAGCCCGCGCGCCGCGAGCCACTGGTCGACCCGATCGGTCGCCCCCGGTCCGAGGCAGAACTCTGGGGGGCCCCCGTCGGGTCGCGCATCAAGTTGGCGGGCCGCCTCGAAATAGCGCTCCGCGACCGGGGTGGCCCGGGGGTAGGCGTCGAGCTTGGTCGAGATGAGCAGCGCTCGCGCGAGTTTGTGCTTGCCATACCCCGCCCAACGACAACGCACGAGCAGCCTGAGCTCCGCGCTCCGGATGCTGCCGTGGAGGTCGAGCCCGTGGGTGGGGGCGAGGGCGCGCAAGCGGTGCGCCAGATGGCGGATCGGCTCGTCCGGCTCGAGCGCCACGACGTCCGCGACGTGGGGATTGTCGGAGACGAGGGGAGCCATCGCGCGCTTCGTCACGTAGACGAGCCGTGCCTCCGGGTGGCGCCGGGCGAGCGCGCGCACGAGCGGCGTGGTAAGGAGGATATCGCCGATGGAGCTGAAGCGGACCAGGAGGACGCACAGCACGCCGCGAAAATAGGTTTGCGTTGCCGGGGTTCGCCAGTCGCCATTAGCTTTGCGCTATGGTGCGGCCCCGAACGATCCTCTGGGTGGACGACGAAGTGGAAGGGCTCGCGGCCCACCGCCGCTTCCTCGAAGCCCAAGGGTTCACGGTGGCCGCGGCGGCGCACGGCGACGACGCGCTCGCGCTGTTGCGCCGTCAGGCCTATAGCGTCGTGCTGCTGGACGAACAGATGCCCGGCCGTCGCGGCCTCGAGTTGATCGGCGAGATCCGCGCCATCGACGCGGGCGTCCCCGTGATCATGGTCACCCAGAGCGAAGACGAAGGAACCCTGCGCGAGGCGATCGGGATCGAGGTCGACGACTACCTCGTGAAGCCGGTCCAGCCGCGCCAGATCCTCTCGGTCGTCACCCGACTGCTCGAAGGCGACCGGATCCGTCACCAGCGGCTCGCGAGGGACTTCGTCACGCGGTTCCGCGAGCTGGAAGGCCGCCGCGGCGCGACGCTCGCGTGGCGCGAGTGGATCGAGTTCGTTGCCGAGCTCGCCCGCTGGGACGTGCGCCTCGCGGGGGCGAACGAGCCCGGCCTGTCGGACGCCCTGCGTACCCTGCAACGCTCGCTCCGCAAAGACTTCGCCCAGTACGTCGCCCGGCAGTACCCACGCTGGCTCGCCACGCCCGAAGGCGACCGGCCGCCACTCTCGGTGGACGTGGGCGCGGAATTCCTCATGCCGGTGCTCAAAACGGAGGGGAAGGCGCTCTTCGTCGTCATCGACTGCCTGCGGCTCGATCAGTGGGAGGTGCTGCGCGAGCTCGTGACGCCGCTGTTCGACGTCGAGGAATCGCACTACTACAGCATCCTGCCCACCGCCACGCCGTTCGCCCGCAACGCCATCTTCTCAGGCCTGTTCCCCATGGAGATCGCGGCGCGCCATCCCGAGTGGTGGGGGCAGCCCTCCGACGAGGAGAGCCTCAACGCCCACGAGGGCGAGCTCCTGACCGAGCAGCTGCGCGAACTCGCCGGGCGACCGGTCGCCGTGCGCTACGAGAAGGTGTTCAGCTCGGCGGAGGGGGACCTCGTGCGTCGGCTCCCCGCCCACCTCGCCCAGGACGGCGTCACGGCCCTCGTGTTCAACTTCGTCGACCAGCTCACCCACGGACGCTCGGAGAGCGCCATCCTGTACGAAGTGGCCCGCGACGAGGCGGCCCTCCGCAACCTGACGGGCACGTGGTTCGAGCGCTCCCCCGTGCTCGCGGCGCTGCGCGAGGCCGAGCGGCGTGGGGTGTCGGTCGTGCTCACGACCGACCACGGCTCGATTCATTGCGAGACGCCGGCCACCGTGTACGCGAAGCGCGATGCGACCGCCAACCTGCGCTACAAGTTTGGCGAGGACCTGCGGGCGGAAGAGCCCGGGGCGGCGATCCTCGTCGACGACCTGAAGGCGTTCGGGCTGCCCGCCGGTGGACTCGGGGTGCGCCTCCTGCTCGCCACCTCGGACCGCTTCTTCGTCTATCCCACGAAGCTGCGCGAGTACCAGGCACGCTACCGGGGATCGTTTCTGCACGGTGGGGTGACGCCCGAGGAGATGATCCTGCCCGTCGCCCTCCTCACGCCACGCGGCCGGGGCCGGTCGGCACCGCCCGATGGGGGAGGGGCGCGCTGAATGGGCCGCAGCACTCGGCTCCTGTTGCTGCTCCTCCCCTACACCCTGCTGTTCGTCGCCAACCTCGTTACCACCATCCTCGCGTCGATTTTGGACGGGCTCACCTTCGTGCTCCTGATCCCGTTCCTCAACACCCTGTTTGGCCAACAGACCCTCCCCGTCGCGGGTGGATCCGCCGTCGAGTGGGTGCTCGCCCGCGTCGTGGGCCCGTTCCTCGCGAGCGGCGCGCCCGGCATGGCGCTCCGCAACGTCGTGCTCGTGCTCCTCGGCGCGCTGCTCCTCAAGAACGCGCTCGCCTACGTCGCCTCCCTCTCGAGCGTCGTCATCCAGGAGAACGTGGTGCGCGACCTGCGGGTGCAGCTGTTCGAGCACCTGCAAACGCTCCCCCTGGGCTTCTTCCAGCGCACGCGCGGCGGCCAGCTGCTCGCGCGCGTCATCAACGACACCGATCAGGTGAAAACGGCGATCACGGCGGCGCTCGCCGCGTTGCTCCAGAACGCGAGCCTCATCGTCGTGTACCTGGCGATCCTCGTGGGCCTTTCGTGGCGGTTGACGCTCGTGGCGCTCGTCTGCGCGCCGATCCTCGTGCTGATCATGCGACCCATGGTCGGGCGGGTGCGCCGGCGCTCCCGCGAGCAGGCGGACCAGCGGGGCGAGCTGACGAGCCTCGTGAGCGAGCTCGTGGCGTCGATCAAGCTCGTGCGCGCCTACGTAGCCGAGGCCTTCGAAACCGACCGGTTTCGCGCGCTCGCCGACCGCAACCGCAAGGGCGTCCTGCGGGCCCAACGCTACGCCTTGCTGACGAGCCCCGTGAGCGAGGTGTTCGCGGGCGCGGTCATCGTGCTGATCCTGGCCGTCGGCACGCAGCTCGCCCTGCGCGACACCGGGGGCGCGGCGCTCATCACCTTCATCGCGGTCGCGCTCCGGCTCATGTCCCCCGTCAAGTCGGTCGCCAATTACCCCACCGCCATGGCGGGCGCGCTCGCCGCCGCCGATCGGGTCTTCGAAGTGCTCGACTTGACGGCCACCGAAGGCGCGCGGCCCGGCGAAGGGGTCGCCCACTTCGAACGCACGATCGAGTACCGCGGCGTGTCGTTCTCCTACAACGGCGAGGCGCCGGTCCTGCAGGGCGTGGATCTCGAAGTGCGCCGCGGCCAGGTCGCCGCGGTGGTGGGTCCCTCGGGGGCGGGCAAGACCACCCTCGTGGACCTCCTGCCGCGCTTCTACGAGCCGACGGCGGGGACGATCCTCGTGGACGGCCTCCCCGTCACGCGGTTCACCCGCACCTCGCTCCGCGCCCTCATGGGGATCGTGTCCCAGGAGACGATTCTCTTAAACGACACGGTGTTCGCCAACATCGCCTACGGGCGCCGCGACTTCACGCTCGAGCAAGTGCAGGCCGCCGCGCGCGCCGCCAATGCGCACGACTTCATCGCGCAGTTGCCCGAGCGCTACGACACACTCCTCGGCGAGCGCGGGACCCGCCTGAGCGGCGGGGAGCGGCAGCGGATCGCGATCGCGCGCGCACTGCTCCGCGACCCCCCCATCCTAATCCTCGACGAGGCGACGAGCGCGCTCGACATGGAGTCCGAGCGACTGGTCCAGGAGGCGATCGACCGCCTCATGGCCCACCGCACCACGTTCGTGATCGCCCACCGGCTCGCCACGGTGCAGCATGCGGACGTGATCGTGGTGCTCGCCGACGGCCGCATCGTCGAGCGCGGCACGCACGCCACGCTGTACGCGGCGGGGGGGTTGTACCGCCGGCTGCACGACATGCAGTTCCGCCCCTGACATGCTTTCGGGGTTCACGATCGTCCGGAACGCCATCAAGCTCGACTACCCCATCGCCGCGGCGATCCGCTCCATCCTCGACGTCTGCGACGAGGTGGTCGTGAATGTGGGTCGCTCCGACGACGCCACCCGCGACCTCGTCGCGGGGATCGCCGACCCGCGCGTGCGGATCCTCGACGGCGTATGGGATTTCTCGCGGGGCGGCATGACCCTCTCCTACGAGACCAACCGCGCCATGGCGGCGTGCCGCGGGACCTGGGGCATCTACATCCAGGCGGACGAGGTGCTGCACGAGACCGGCGCAGCGCTCGTCCGGGACACGGTGCGCACCTGCGACGACGACCCGCGCGTGGAGGGCCTGCTGGTCGATTACCTGCACTTCTACGGCGACTTCCGCACGATCGCCACGGACCGACACTGGTATCGGCGCGAAGTGCGCGTCGTGCGGCTCGGCCGAGACATCCGCTCCTATCGGGACGCGCAGGGGTTTCGCGTGGGCCCGACCGAGCGACGGGTACGGGCACGCCCCACCGGCGCCCGAATGTTCCACTACGGCTGGGCCCGACCGCCGCACTCGTTGCGCGACAAGCGCGTCGCCTCGCAGGAGATCTTCACCGAGGCGGTCGAACGGCTGGAGCAACGGGCTGCGCAGCCGACGCTCAACTGGACGCCCCTGCTCAAACCGTTCGCGGGGAGCCACCCGCGCGCCGCGGAGGCGTGGATCGCGGCGCAGCGCGGGACCGCGACGGGCCCCGTCGTCGGCCCGCGCCGCCTGCGCCCGGCCCACCTCCGCCTCTACGTCTCCGATTGGATCGAGCGCGTCACCGGGACGCGGCTGTTCGAATACCGGAACTACGTCGAGGTATGACGGCGGGCCCCGCTCGGCCATTCGGGGGGTTGCGGGTCGTCCTCGTCGCCGCTTTCAATCGCCGCTACCACCGCAGCGGGCTCGCGCTCGCGCGAGCGTTGACGATGCTCGGATGCGAGGTGCGGCGCTGCGAAGAACGACGACGCGGACTGAATTCGCTCTTCGGCCGCCCCCTCGTCGCGCGGCTCGCGGCCACCCTCGCGCGCGCCGCCGCCGACGCCATCCTCGTCTTCAAGGGCGCTCGGCTTGCCGCCGCCGACGTCCGGGAGCTAAAGCGCGTCTTCGGCGGACGCTGGATCAATTGGTTTCCCGACGACCCCCACGAGCTCGCGATGTCGCTCGGGCTCGGTCCGGTCTATGACTGCTTCTTCACCCACGACAGCTCGAGCCTCGCGCGCCACCGAGCCGCGGGCGCCCGGGCCCACTACCTCGCCTTCGGCTGCGATCCCGACTACCTCCGACCGCTCGCGGGTACACGCGGCGGATGGGCGCCCTGGGGACGGTCGCGCCACGGGAGCGCGCCGCTCGTCTTCGTGGGGTCGCGCGATCCCGTGCGCGAAGTGGTCGTGCGCGAGCTCACCGATCTCGGCCTCGTCGTGTGGGGGCCGGGGTGGCCGGGGCGCGCCCTCTACGGCGACGACTTCGTCCGGGCCCTGGCCGGGGCATCCGTGGGCCTGAACATCCATCAGCAGTTCGGGCCCAAAGGCGATCCCGCGCGGTATGGCAGCGGCGCCAATATGCGCGTGTTCGAGCTCGCCGCCGTGGGCACGGCGCAATTGAGCGACGCGAAGGCGGACATCGAGCGTCACTTCACGCCAGGGCGCGAGATCGTCCTGTACCGGAGCGTGGGCGAGCTCCGCGCCCGCGCCCGAGACCTCCTCGCCGACCCGTCCGCCCGACAGGCACTCGCCGCGGCCGCCCGCGCGCGGGCCCTCCGCGAACACACCTGGGCGCATCGGCTGGAGGAGCTCTTGACGATCAGCTTGCGGTAGTCTCGGCGGGCACGGGGCGCCCCGGGGGCAGCGGGCCACCGTCGAGCGCCGCCCGGTACATCCGCACGTACTCCTCCGCCATCCGCACGTGGGAAAAGTGGCGCTCCGCATGCGCGCGGCAGGCGCTCGGATCCCGCGTGTGGATGGTCGACACCGCCGCGATCAACTCCTCCAGCGTGTCGCGCAAGACTCCGACCTGCGGCCTGATCACTTCGGGGAGTGCGCCCCGGCGCGTCCCGAGCACCGGCGTTCCCGACAACAGGGCCTCGATCGTCGTCAGCCCGAAGGGCTCGTCCCACAGGGCTGGCGCCCAGAGGCAACGAGCCCCCGCGAGTAGCTCGACCTTCTGACGCCCGCCGACCTTCCCCAGATAGCGCACGTTGCGTCGGAAGCTCGGGCGCCATCCCCCCGCGACCAGCAGGCGCCGCCCGGTCCGCCTCGCCGCCTCCACCGCCCACCGGTACCCCTTAACGCGATGGAGCCGGCCGAGGAAGAGGTCGTAATCCGCCTTCGCCGTCTGGAACAGGAAATCGGCCGGGTCGAGCCCGTTGTAGACGAACACGTCGGAGCCGAAGCGCCGCGCATGATCGCCCGAGACGAACACCATGCGAGGTCTCGCCCCCGAGCCGGGAAGCGAGTTGCCGTGTTGCGTCTCGACGAACGGGACGGACGGCGCGCGCTTGAGGGGAAAGTGGGCGTGCAGCACGTCGCAGCCGCCCGGCACCAGGGCCGCAGGATCGGTGCGGGCGTCGATGAGACGGGCTGGCTCGACTTCGACCACGCTGGCTTCAGGAACGCGGGTGCCGGGCGCGGCGAGCAGCGTGACCCGATGCCCGAGCGTCGCCAACCCTCTCACCAGCGCGACCACCACGCGCTCGGTGCCGCCGTACTCCCGCACCGGGAGCCGGTAGTGCGAGGCGACCGCGACGTGCAGCGGCGTTACCCTACGACGCTGGGCGTGGCGCGCCCGGCCGGAAGGGCGCCGGTCTCGAGTACGTGACGGTAGACGCTCTGATACTCCTCCGCCATGACCGTGTGGGTAAAGAAGCGCTCGGCGTGGGCGCGGCAGGCGGCGGGGTCGCGCCCCTGGATCCCCTCGGCGGCCGCGATCAACTCGTCCATCGTGTCGCATAACGCCCCGACCTCAGGCGTGATGAGTTCGGGGAGGGCGCCGCGATGCGTTCCGAGGACGGGCGTGCCGGACAGGAGCGCCTCGACGGTGACGAGGCCGAACGGCTCGTCCCACTGGGCGGGATTCCACAAGCAGCGCGCTCGGGCGAGCAGTGCCGCCTTGCGGGTGCCGTCGACTTCGCCGACGTACTTGACCGACCCAGTGAAACTCGGCCGCCACCCGCCGGCCACGATCAGCGCGTGGCCGTTGCGCTGCGCCGCCTCCACGGCCCAGTGATAGCCCTTCGCGCTGTGCAGCTTCCCGAGGAACAGATCGTACTGCGACGCGCGTCGGGGGAATCGCCGAAACACGTAATCCGCGGGATCAAGCCCGTTGTACACGAAGGCGGTGCTGCCGTGGCGCCGCGCGTGATCGCGCGACAAAAAGACGCTGTTCGGCGGTAGAGGGGCCCCGGGCTTCAAGTTCCGGTGCACGGTTTGGACCAAGGGGAGCGCACGGGGCGCCCGGCCCAACGGAAAATGCGCGTGCACCACGTCCGCGTCCTTGGGGACATAGGGTGCCAGCGCCTCGGCGTCGTCGAACTTGCGCGGCGGGACTTCCACGACCTTCGCCTCGGGAACGCGCGTCCCCGGCGGGGCGAGCAGGGTAACCCGCGCCCCGAGGGTCGCGAGCCCCCGCACCAGCGCGACGATTACCCGTGGCGGACCGCCGTACCCCTTGGCCGGCAGCGCCTGGTGGGAGGCGACCACGATGTGCATCGGCGACATAGTATAACCACCTCGACGACTCGTGGCGCCGCGGCCGCTGTGTCCTGCCGCTCCTCCTGCGACCGGCGCTCGCCTCGAGCGCCCCGCTCCCCCGATACGGCGCCCGAGCCCGGTGCGCACTGGCAGCAGCCGGGACTCGTGCGCACCTTGTCGCGTTCCGACGCCACCACCTGCACAGGAGCATGTCATGGCCATCCAGTCTTCGATCATCGTCTCGACCACGTTCGGCGTGGAGGGGCGGCGCATCCGTGAATACAAGGGTGTGGTCCGCGGCATCACCGTGCGGGTGCCCACGATCGCCCAAGGTCTCCTCGGCGGCTTGAAGAGCATCATCGGCGGGCAGATCGGTGCCTAAACCGAGATGTGCGAGCAAGCCCGAGGAACCGCGTACAACCTG
>DATLKW010000144.1:0-1739 GCA_035538175.1 Gemmatimonadales bacterium
GGCCCCGAGGCGCATCGTGCGGACCTCCCCCAAGCGATCGTTCACGGGGCCGACCACCAGCGCGCGCATCAGCACCCCCACCCCTCCGAACACGGTGAAGAACCACCAGATGTTGGTGGCGTCGATGCCGAAGCGCCACGCGAGGTAGATCGTGAATACCGCCGGCGCGGAGTTATAGGCCAGCATCGCGACGGCATAGATCCAGATGAGGTGGGCGGCCGGCCGGCTCGGGTGACGGATCACCTCCCACGCCGCCGTGAGGACGGGTCGCGGCTCGCGGGGCGGCGTCTGGGGGGACTGCCCGGGGGCCGCACGAGCGCTCCGCACGCGCGACTCGGGCAGCCATTTCCACGCGAAGAGCAGGTTGCCGGCGCACAGGGCAGCGGCGACGAAGCCGGGCGCCCACGCCCCCGCGCGGAAGGCGACCGATCCCAACACCGGCCCGATCAGCACCCCGAGGCTCGTGGCTGCCGAGAGCCACCCCAGGGCTTTCGCCCGCTCTTGCGGGGCCATGGTGTCGGCGACGTAGGCCTGCGCGACGCCGGTCGTCCCGCCGCCGAGGCCTTGCACGAATCGCGACACGAACAAGAGCCACAACGAGCTGGCGAGGCCGAAGATCACGTACGCGACGGCCGACGCGGCGAGGCCGGCGAGGAGAGCCGGCCGGCGACCGTAGCGGTCCGAGACGCGGCCCCAGACCGGCGACGCGACGAGCTGGGCGACCGGAAACGAGGCGGTCAACATCCCGACGGTGGTGGCGCTCGCGTGGAGCTTGAGGGCGTAGAGCGCGAGCAGCGGCAAGACGAGCGTCAGGCCGATCATGTCGACGAACGCCACGGCCATGAGGAGCGAGAGCCGGGTCATCGTCTGGCTCCGATACCGAGCACCATCGCGCTCGCGAGCATGAGGACGACACCGAAGGCGGCCGCCACGCCGAACTCATTCACGCGCAGGCTCGAGTCGATCTCGATGGAGATGACGCGGGTGTCGTAGGTGAAGAGGACTTTCGACACGACGAAATCGCCGAGCGCGGCGACGAACGCGAGGGTCGCTCCCGCCAAGACGGCGGGCCGGAGGAGCGGCAGGGTCACGCGACCGAGCGTGCGCCAGCGCCCCGCCCCGAGGCTTGCCGCCGCCTCCTCGAGCGCGGGGTCGAGCTGGCGGAATCCGGCCAGGAGCGGCCGGCTCGTGACGGGGAGGCTCCGGGCCATGTAGGCGAGGGGCAGGAGCAGAGGCGTGCCCACGAGCACCCAGCGCAGCGTGAGCGGGCTCGAAACGCTGAAGGCGGTGGCGAGGGCCACGGCGAACGCCGTCCCGGGCAACGCCCAGGGCAACGCGAGGAGCCCTTCGATCGCGCCGCCGAGCCGCACGCGGCGTCGCGCCACCAGCCAAGCCGCGGCCAGGGCCAGCGCGACGGCGACCGCCGTGGCGAGGGAGGCCATCCACAGGGACGTGAGCAGGGGCGTCAGGCGCTCGGGCTCGGCGAACAGCCGCCGGTAGTTCACGAGCGACAGCACGGGCGGCAAGGTCTCGGTGGTCCAGGAGGCATAGGGGACGAGCGAGACGAGCACCAGCGTCAGGTGCGGCAGGAGCAGGAACGTGGTGAACAGCCACCCGGCGGCGGTGGCCAGGGCCCGGACACCGGGTGCGGCGATCGAGCGGGGTCGCGGGGCCGTGCCCTTCCCGAGCGCCACGAGGACGTCACGTCCTTCGGTGCGGCTCAGGAGGGCGAGGCCGAG
>DATLKW010000145.1:0-8124 GCA_035538175.1 Gemmatimonadales bacterium
ATCCTCTTGACGGGCGGGTCGGCCTACGGCCTGGGCGCGGCCGACGGCGTCATGCGCTGGCTGAAAGAACGGGGGCGCGGCCTCCCGGTGGGAGCAGCGGGTATCGTCCCGATCGTCCCCACGGCCGTGATCTTCGACTTCGACCTCGCGCCCGGGGGGAAAGCGGACCGCTGGCCAACGGCGGAGGACGGTTACCGGGCCTGCGGCGCTGCCTCGGCCGAGGTCGCCGAGGGCACCGTTGGCGCCGGCACGGGAGCGACGGTGGGAAAGGCCCTCGGCCCGCGCCGGGCCATGAAGGGGGGCGTCGGGACGGCGGCCGCGCGGGGCGGCGACGTCGTCGTCGGAGCGCTGGTGGTTGTGAATGCCGTCGGCAACGTGCTCGACGCGGCGGGGACAGTGCTCGCCGGCGCCCGCGGCCAGGACGGGCGCTTCGTCGACGCGCTCGTCCATTTCGGCGAGGGCGCGGCCCCGTTCGGGGCTCTCCCCCCTCGAGCGGCCGGGGGCGCCGGCACCAACACGACCCTCGCCGTGGTGGCGACCGACGCTGCCCTCGACCGCCCGGCGCTCCAGGGCCTCGCCCATGCCGCCGGGGATGCGCTCGCCCGCCGCATCGTCCCCTACGGCACCTTGTTCGATGGGGACGTGGTGTTCGCGCTCAGCACCGCGACGACACGCCCCCTGACCCCCTTGCAGGCGGAGGCCCTCGCCGCCGTCGCCGTACCGGCGGCCGTGGAACGCGCCGTCCGCCTGGCCCGGGGACTCGGCGACATCCCGGGATTGGCCGACGGGCCGCGCGGCCCGTGAGCCCCCCCCTTGAGCGCGACGTGGCCGACATCGCGCGCAAATGGGTCCCCGACCCCCGCCTCGGCGTCTACGAGGTGACGCTCGAACCCGATCGGCTCCTGGGCCGCACGACGAGTGGCGACGCCCTGGACGCCTTGCGCCGCCTCGCCGCTCAGTCGCACCGGGCCGCCGAGATCCTCTTCCTCCCCGACGCGTCGGTGCGCGACGAGCCGCGGGCGGTCACCACCGCTGCAGTCGCGCCGCTCCTCGCCGAGCCGCGGATCACCGCCACGCGCCTCAGCGAGACGGTGCACGGCGAAGGGCTCACGCTCCTCGAGCGGCGCGACGGCGGCTGGCTGCGCGTGCGGACCCACGACGGCTACCATGGGTGGACTCACGCGGGCTACGTGGCCACCGGTTCGAACGAGTGGGCGGACGATTGGGACGCGCGCGCGCGAGCGCGCTCGGTCGGAGCCGAGCTGAAGTTCGAAGATCGCCGGTTCCACCTGGCGGTGGGGGGACGCGCCGTGCTCACCCGCGACGGTCTGGTCGAGACCGCCGACGGCCGCCTCTGGGAAGTCGCGGCCGGGGCCGTCCGGCCGGAAGCGGAGTACCGGGCCGAAGCGCGCCTCGTCGCTCCGCCCGAGTGGGCGCTGCGCCGCTTCTCGGGCACTCCCTACCTGTGGGGCGGCCGCACCGAGGCCGGGATCGATTGCTCCGGCCTCGTCCAAGCGACGTACGCCGCACGCGGCGTCCACCTCCCCCGCGATAGCGATCAGCAGGCGAGTACCGGGCGCGAGATCGCCATCGATCCTGCGGGCACGGGGTACGGTGCGGGCGATATCCTCTGCTTCACCGACGGGCGACGCATTTCCCATGTCGCGCTGTGGGCGGGCGCCGGCCGCATCGTGCACTCGGCCCTGGCGCGCGGCGGCGTCGCGACGGACGAGTTGTTCGCCGAGACGCCGGCCGCACGACGGCTGCGGGACCTGCTCGTCGCCGTCCGGCGGCCCGAGGGTCCCGGGCGCTGAGCGACCCCCGCTATCTTTGTGGGCGATGAAGCTCGTCCTCTTCGACATCGACGGCACCCTGCTCATGACCGACGGCGCCGGCCGGCGGGCGATCGCCCGCGCGCTGGTCGACGAAGTGGGCACCCCGGGCCCGATCGAGCACTACCGCCTGGACGGTAAGACCGACCCGCAAATCGTACGCGAGCTCCTCGCACTTGCGGGGCACCCCGCCGCGGCGGACGACGCCCGGATCGCCGCGGTGTGCAACCGCTATGTCGACCACCTGCGGGAGGAGCTCGCGCAGCCTACGCAGCGGACCCGGCTCCTCCCGGGGATCCGGGAGCTGCTCGACGCCCTCGCGCCGCGCGAGGCGGCGGGGCAGGCCCTGGTAGGCCTCCTGACCGGCAACCTCGCCGCAGGCGCGGCGCTCAAACTCCACTCGGCGGGGCTCGACCCCGGACGCTTCCGGGTCGGGGCGTACGGCTCGGACTCCGCGCGCCGCGCCGAGCTGCCGGCCGTGGCGGCGGAGCGCGCCGCCGCCCTCACGGGCCGCCGCTTCACCGGCTCGGACGTCATCGTGGTCGGCGACACGCCGGCGGACGTGGCGTGCGGCGCGCCCATCGGCGCGCACACCGTCGCGGTCGCCACGGGGTCCTACGACACGGCCGCCCTCGAGGCGGCGGGCGCCACGCACGTGTTCCCAACGCTCGGCGACACGGCCGCCGTGCTCGCGGCCATCCTCTCGTGAGCGGCGCCGCCGTCTCGCTCGTGGACGAGCTCGAGGTCAAGGCGCGGATCGACGACCCCGACGCGCTGCGCACCGCGCTCGTGCGCGCCGGCGCCCAGCTCGAGTTCCAAGGCGAGATGCTCGACCGTCGGTTCGATCGCGACGGCGGGCTCACCCGCCGCGACGAGGTGCTGCGGCTGCGCGTGTTCCGGCCGGCGGACGGCACGCCCGCCTACGGCGTCCTCGGCTGGAAAGGGCCGCCCGCGACCCAGGGCGCCTACCGGCGGCGCGCCGAAGCGGAGGCGCGCGTCCCGGACCCGGAAGCCATCGTCACGATCCTCCAGCGGCTCGGGTTCGGCGTCACGCTCCGCATCGACCGGCGCGTCGAAGTCTACCGACTGGCGGAGGCCGTGCTGCGCCTCGAATGGTACCCGGCGATGGATGTCCTGCTCGAGGTCGAGGGCGCGCCAGCGGCCATCGAGCGCGCCATCGCCGCCACGGGGCTCGGGCGGGAGCGCTTCGTGGCGGAGTCGCTCCCCTACTTCGTCGCCGCCTACGAACAGCGCACCGGCGCGGCCGCGCTCCTCGCCCGATGAGCCCCGGCGTGAAGATCCCGATGCCGCTGCGCGTGCCCGAGCTCGCGCCCTTCCTCGGCCGCCTCCTCGTGCCACGCCGCTTGGAGGAGCCTTGGGTCCCCTTGGACGACCTCCGCGAGGAGCTCGCGACGCGCGTCATGGAGGCGGGCGGGGCGGCGCGGACGGCGGCGGCGCAGGAGCAGCGCGACGGCGCGCTCCAGGCCGTGAGCCGCACGGCGTGGCTCGAGGCGTGGGAAGACGCCGTGCGCCACGCGGCCGAACGCGTGACGCGGGCGCTCGACGCCGAGCTCGACCGCGCGACGCGGCGCGTCCGGATGCCGGCGCGCGCGCGGCGTCGACGCGCCCTGGCGGGGGCCGAGAAGCGGGCCATCGCCGCGCGCCTCGCCGCCGGGGGCGAGACCCTCGTCGCCGCCCTCGACGCCCTCGACGCGGTGACGGCGGGCGCGCGCGAGGCGAGCGTCCTCGACAAGGCGGCGCATGAGGCCTGGCAGGACGCGCTGCGGGCCGCGGCGCGACGCCTCGAGGCCGCGTGGCTCGCGCTCGAAGCGGCCGTGGCCGAAGAGCGACGCCGCTGGTCGGCCGAGCTCGAGGCGATCGGCGGCTGGCGCCCCAGCGTGTGGCCGGTGATCGTGTTGTGGCTGCCCGTCGCCGCCGCGCTCATCTGGCTCGGGCTCGTGCTCGGCGGCTACGCGCCGGCGCCCGCGTGGCTCGCGCAACGCCTCGGGTTCTGAGACCCGCCCCCCGCGGGGCCCCGTGAGCGCCGTCGGCGTCGGCGTCGACTTGGTCGAGGTCCCGCGCGTCGCGGCGATCATCGCCGACAAGGGGGCGCGCGTGTTCGAGCGCCTGCTCACGCCCGCCGAACGCGCCTACTGCGAGAGCCGGCCCGACCCCGCCACCCACGTGGCCGTGCGGCTCGCGGCGAAGGAAGCCGTCTATAAGGCGCTCCAGGGCACTCCCGAGGCGCGCGGTATCGGGTGGCGCGACATCGAGGTCATTCGCGCGCCCGACGGGCGGCCCGACGTGCGCCTCGCGGGCTCCGCAGCCGCGCGTGCGCGCGCCATGGGCGTCGCCCGTGTCCTCCTCTCCCTCTCCCACACCCACTTGGCCGCCGTCGCGGTCGCCGTCCTCGAGCGCGTCTGACGCCCCAGCTTGCATTCCCGACAGAGTTACTCTAGTATAGGGCCACCCCTCTTCTGCGACGCACGCTCATCTTCCGTAAGTCATTTGGAAGCATGCTGTTGACCGCCTGGGCCGCGACCGCCCAAGCCCAGGCGAACGATTCCCTTGCCGCGGCGAGGCGGATCGTCGCCGCCGCCTCGCTCGCCGCCAAGGAATACGCGGTGGGCGTCGCACCGCACGGCGGACGGGTTACGAGCTCCGAGGAGGTGTTCGAAGCGCAACAGTTCCTCGACCAGGCGCGGCTTGACGTGCCCGGGCTCCCAGCCGGGTTGCGGACGCCCATCGACTCGGGGCTCGTCGCGCTCCGCACCATGCTCGAGCGCGTCGCCCCGCCCGACTCGGTGGCCCGGCAGGCGGCCCTCGTCGTCGGCCGCATCGCGGCCCGGCTCGGCGCGGGGGGCGGGCTCGAGCCGCTCCCGACGCGACCGCCCTCGCTCGCACGCGGCGCCACCGTCTACCAAGAGCAGTGCATCCAATGCCACGGGCGCACGGGCCGGGGCGACGGCCCGAAGGCCCGCTCGCTCCAGGGGCCTCCCCCCGCCAACCTCGCCGACCCCGTCACCATGGGCACGGTCGCCCCCCTCGACGTCTACCGCAAACTCACGATCGGCGTGGCCGGAACGGCCATGCCGCAGTTCGAGGAGACCCTCTCGCCCGAGGATCGCTGGGCCGTAGCGCTCTACGTCGCCACGTTACGCGCCGACGCCGGGATGGTCCGCGAAGGAGAGGGGCTGTATGCCACGGCGTGCGCGTCGTGCCACGGCGCGACGGGGAGCGGCGACGGCACACTCGCCGCCACGCTGTCGGCGCGGCCGCCGGCGCTCGGGGACCTGGCCGTACAGGGGCGCTTCACCGATCGGGAGCTCGAGGCCTTGATCGGTCGCGGGCGGTCCGGCACCGCGATGCCGGCCTTCGCTCGCACGCTCGATTCGGCCGACCGGGCGAAGGTCGTGGCGTTCCTCCGCGTCGTCCCGAGCGCGGAGCGCCAACGGTCCGACGCGGGACCAAGCGGGGCCCTGTTCGTCCGCGTGCGCCAGCAGCTCGACTCGACCGTGGCCCTACGGTCCGACCGCTACGCCTTCGACGCCTACCTCACGTTCGAGCAGCTCGAGACCGAGGTGCGCGCGCGCAACGGCCGGCTCGCCAACGAGCTCGAGGTGGCGTTCGCGACGCTGCGCACCCGGGCGGCGGCGCATGGCGACCCCGAGGAGCTCGAGGCGATCCATCAACGGCTGCTCGCGGGGCTCGAGCGCGCCGAACGCCTCGTCGCCGATCGGAGCTCGGGGGCGAACCTCTTCATGCAGTCGTTCGTGCTGCTCCTGCGCGAGGGGTTCGAAGCGATCCTGATCGTCGCGGCGCTCATGACGTTTCTCTCCAAAGCGGGCGCCGTGGAGCGCCGGCGCCACGTGGCCCAGGGCGCCTGGGCCGCTGTGCTCGCGAGCGTCGTCACCGCCGGGGTCGTCCAGGCCCTGTTCCAAATCACCCCGGGACAGCGCGAGGCCGTCGAGGGGGCCACGATGCTGCTCGCGACCGGCGTGCTCTTCTACGTGAGTTATTGGCTGTTCTCGAAGATCGAGGCGGCCCGCTGGAGCGCGTACGTGCAGAGCCGCTTGACGGAGGCGCTGTCGAGCGGCTCGGGATTCGCGCTCGCGTCGGTCGCCTTCCTCGCGGTCTATCGCGAAGGCTTCGAGACCATCCTCTTCTACCAGGCGCTGCTCTCGTCGGCTGGCTCGAGCAGCGCCACCGGCATCGCGGCGGTGCTCGCGGGGATCGCGCTCGGGGCGCTGGCCCTGGTCGTCGTCTACGTGGCGATCAACCGCTTCGGCCTGAAGGTGCCGCTCAAGTCGTTCTTCGCGGTGACGAGCGCGATGCTCTATTACATGGCGTTCGTGTTCGCAGGAAAGGGCATCGCGGACCTGCAGGAGTCGGGCCTCGTGCCCGTGCACGTCGTCGAGTGGGCCCCCCGCATCCCGTTCCTCGGTATCTATCCGACGGTGCAGTCGCTCGCGCTGCAGCTGCTCCTCGTCCTGCTGCTCCTCGTCGCGGCGGTGTGGCTGCAGCGCAACCGCCTCGTCGGCGCGGCCGGGCGCGGGGGGCCGTCCCTGCCGTAACGACGGGACGCCCTTAGGGCGCCGGCTCGCCCTGGGGCTGGGGCCGGGGTTGGAGCGCGGCGGGCACCACGGCGCCTGCCGGCACGGGCGCCCACAACTGCCGCAGCACCAGCACGCCGACCACCACGAGCGCCACGCTCGTGACCTGGGCCAGCGTGAACGGGCCGAGCAGCCGGTCGTCCTTCGCCCGCACGAACTCCACGAGGAAGCGCTCCGTCCCGGCGAGCACGAGATAGACCCCAAAGCGCCAGCCTCTCTGGTGGCGGTGGTCGCGCAGCCGCCACAGCAAGGCGAAGACGGCGAGCATCGTGAGCGTCTCGTAGACCTGCGTCGGGTGCACGGCGACGACCTGCAACGGGTCGGTGCCGGGCGGGAAGGCGACGTGCATGTTGCTGAGCTCGGCCACCGTCGTGGGCGGCAGACCGCGCGGGAACTTCACCGCCCAGGGCAGACTGGACGGGATGCCGTAGTCATCGTTCACGAGAAAGCAGCCGACCCGGCCGAGCGCGTACCCGAGCGCAGGGGCGCGGCCGTGAGTTCCATCGTCCAGCGGGCGGGCACCCGCTTCACCCATCCGGTGCCGAGCACCGCTGCCACGCCGCCCAGAAAACCGCCGTACCACACAAACCCGCCGCGACGGAACAGCGAGTCCCATTCGCCCGTGAGGAGCACGTACCACACCTTCGCCCCCACGATGCCGCCGAGCACGGCGGCGAAGACGATGTCGGCCGCATGGTCTTCGGCCAGGCCCCGGCCGCGGAGATCGACTTGGATCGCCCACCCCGCCATCAGGAAGGCGACCATCATCATCACCCCGTAGCCCGTGACCTGCAGCGGCCCGAGGTGCAGGAACAGGAGGTCGATGCGAGGCAACGGGATCGTGAACGCGAACGGATAGAGGGTCATGAGGGGGTCGCGCGCTCGGAAGTCGGAGTCGTGGAGGCCGCGGGAGCCGAGGAAGCCGACGGGGCCGGTTCGAGGCCCGGGAGCGAGAGATCGGCCCGGGCGTCGAGCGTCCAGTCGCTACGCTCGCCCCGCCCGAGGCGAAACCACCCGGCCCGCGCGATCATCGCGGCGTTGTCGGCGTTGAGGCGCGGGCTCGCTACGACGACCCGCGCGACGCCCGCGAGGCGCGTGCGGGCGAGGTGGGCGAGCGCGCGGCTGCACGCCACCCCGCCCCCCAACACGGCCGTGAGACGCCCCGTCGCCTCGACCGCACGCGCGAGCTTCGTGACCAGCACATCGAGCACCGCATCCTGGAAGGCGCGGGCGAGATGCGGCCGATCGCGCTCCAGGTCGTCCGTCGCGCGCACCGCGCGCAGCACCGCGGTCTTGAGCCCTGAGAAGGAGAATTCGTAGCCCTCATCGCGCATGGGGCGGGGGAACACGAAGCGGCCCGGCTCGCCCATCGCGGCGACGCGCTCGATGGCAGGGCCCCCGGGATACCCGAGGCCGAGGAGCGTCGCCACCTTGTCGAACGCTTCGCCGGCCGCGTCGTCCCGCGTCGCCCCGAGCAGGCGATAGCGGCCCCAGGCCGGGACGTCGAGCAGCAGGGTGTGCCCCCCCGACACGAGGAGCGCCACAAACGGCGGCGCGAGCTCCGGATCCTCGACGAGCGGCGCGAAGAGGTGGCCCTCCATGTGATGGAGACCGATCAGCTCGCGGTCCCCCGCGTAGGCCAGCGCCTTCGCGTACACGACGCCGACCAGCAGCGCGCC
>DATLKW010000146.1:0-2759 GCA_035538175.1 Gemmatimonadales bacterium
GCACCGCGCCGACTCGCGTCGTCTCCGCGCGCACGACCTCGAGCCATTCGCGGGTCGGTTCCAGAACGACCACGGGTTCGGTGACGACGACGGCGAGGCGATTCCCCGCTTCCCGGATGAGACGACGGGAGCCCTCGACGTCGTTGAACGGTAACTCCGCATACAGCGCCCGTGTCGCGGCGGGCACGCCCTCGCCGCCCTGACACCAGTCAAGCCAGCCGTGGTAGCCGCACCCGAGTACGCGCTCGCGGCCAGTCGCGACGCGCGCGAGACGCACGGCGGCGGCCACGGCTTCGGCTCCCGTCTTGAGGAACCGCACGCGTTCGAGCCACGGGATCTGGCGAGCGAGCGCTTCGGCTAGCTCCTCTTCGAGCACCGGAGGAAGGGGACCGGTGACTCCGGCGGCGATCGCCTGCTCCGCGGCGCGGTTGACGTCGGGGTGGCCATAGCCGAGGGCGACCGCTCCGAGGGCCATGACGTAGTCCACGTACGCGCGGCCCTCACTGTCCCACACGCGGCAGCCCGCGGCTTGTGTCATCTGGGTCGGCGGGCCGGGGCCGGCCGCAGCGTCCGCAGCGGCGCCGAACAGCGCCTCGGGGCGCTTACTGCCCGTCGACGTGAACCCGGGAACGTGCCAGTCGTTCACCGTATTTCACCACCTCGATGGCCATCGCCCGTAAGAGTTTCGCCTCCCGTTGGTCGAGCGGGGTGCGGTGGACCACTTCCCGCACGCTGCGCATGACCCCTTCGCGCTGGCGCGTCTTGAAGAACGCGATGGCGCCGAGCGCCGCCTCCAGGTCGGCGAACAGGTGCTCGAGGTCGCCCGCCGTGGCGGAGGGCCCGGTGCGGCGGGGCGGCTTGAAGGGCTGGCGTTCGGCGCCGCGCGCCAGGGCCAGCTCATAGAGCATCACGACCACCGCGTGCGCCAGGTTGAGAGACGCATACCCGGGGGCGGTCGGGATAGTCACGACGCGGTGGCAGCGATCGAGCGCCTCGTTGGTCAGACCCGTATCCTCGCGTCCGAACACTAGCGCGACGGGGCCTCCGGCGGCCCGCGCGAGTACCTCGGCGGCCGCCTCGCGGGGCCGCTGCACGTTGCGTTTGGCGGTGCGGCCGCGGGCCGTGAAGCCGACCACATGGACGCAATCCGCCACCGCGTCTTCGAGCCGCTCGAAGCGCGTCACGCGCGCCAGCACGTCCTGCGTGTGATGGGCGATGCCCTCGATGCGATAGGCATCGTACTCGCGCGGCTGCACGAGCCGGAGATCCCGAAAGTCGAAGTTCTTCAGCGCGCGCACGACGTGGGCGATGTTCACGAGATCTTGCGGCTCCCACAGGACGGCGACGATCATGGCCCGTTAGCCCACGAGCTCGAGCATGCCGAGGCGGGCGGGCTCCTGTCGATCGCCGCGCAGCCAGACCCACCCGTTGCCCCCGGTCCACACGAGCTGTCCGGCACGCCGCACGCGGCCCGGGACCATCTCGTTGATCAAGAGATCGAAGCGCAGGCGCCCGCCGACGTGGGGGCGCTCGTCCTCGGGCCAGGGGACGCCAAGGGTGAGGCGGTACCCCGCGTCCGTGCGCCGCCAGGCGCCGCGCACCTTGTCGGGGTCGCCGAGGGCGTTCGTGACTCGCCGGACCCGCAGCCCGCGTCCATCGGGCACGGGGACGACCAGGTAGGCGTCGCTCGCGTCGTCTTTGCCGCGCGGTTCGAGCCGGGCCAGGTAGATCTGGATGCCGTCCGAGTGGATGTCGTCGGGCTCGTTATCGAGGGCGAGCGGTGGAGCGTTCGCCGCGCGAAAGCACACGTCAGGCTTCGCGACCTCGACGGCGAGGTAGAGGGCGGCCTCGTCCCAGGCGGCGTAGGCAACGGCCGAGAAGTCTTCGGGGCCGGAGTAGGGCTCCTCGCTGCGGCGATACTGATCTTCCAACTCCAACCGGAAGGGTTCGCTCGGATCGAAGCCATCGAGTGTGCCATCGAGCGGGGGCGGCTCGGCGACCCGGAGGGCGGCGACGACGGGGGGTTTCGGCTGATCGAGTTCGACGAGCGGCGTGAACGCGGGCTCCGGCGTACGCGCCCCGCCGAGCCGCACGCGCGTCGGGCCCGCGGCTATCTCCCAGCCGGCGGAGGTGGCCGTGTGCCGGTGCGGGCCCTCCGGCGTCACCACCTCGATCACGCCGCCGTGCGCGCGGACGTCGGTGACGAACGCGGCGTCGCGCTCCGGCGCGACGGGCTCGAGCACGGCGATCAGGCGCGCGGCGCGTCCTTTCGCCCGCACGAGATAGAACGGCATGCGCTGCCCCTCCCCGGGCCGTCCCGGCCCTTCGGCCCGCAGGAGCTCACCCTCGACGAGGAGCAGGGCCGTGAGGCGTCGCGGACCCGCGGCGAGCTCGAGCGTGATCGCGCCGGGCGTGGCCGGCGCGAAGCGCTCCGGTCGGGATACGAATCCGTCCGGGAGGTCGTCGGCAGCCCAAGTGCCGCCGCGCCCCGCCACTCGAGCGGTGCCGGCGAAGTGCCACGGCAGCTCAAGCACGTGTTCGGTCCGGCTGCCAAGCTCGACGACGTCGAGCACGTAGGTGGCTCCCGAGACGACGGTGCGCACGAGTTCGCCGTAGCGACCCCGCACCCAGGTCCATTCACTCGCGGCGTCGCAGGCTTCGCACACGGCGTTGCCTGGCGGCTGCGACGTCCCGTCAACGCGGGGCGCATTGTGGGCGAGGGTCGATCGAAACCACGCGAGATATCGCGACACATAGCT
>DATLKW010000147.1:0-9074 GCA_035538175.1 Gemmatimonadales bacterium
CGATCGATTTCAGGACAAGGCCGATGTCGAAAGTCTCGAGCAAATAAAGCATCTCAAGCAACGCGGCTGACCGCGACGGAGCGCCCGGAGCCAGTAGTCGCCTCGCCGGTTACGCCAGGCCCCGCCACCCGCAAGATACGATCGCCTTGGGCAGGCGCTCGATGCGTCGATTAACACCGTGATGCTCAGCAGCGTCCCCTCGTGGAGCGTGTCAGGGTAATAAGCTTGCCCAAGCACAGAGCCAGGCAAATACCTTGACATGGTACGATGCAAGGTATTAACCTTGACACATGCGCTATCGACAATCGCGTTCGCCCAAGAGGAGCATTCGTGTCAGCGAGGCGACGCTCGCACCCACCCACTCCGCGGCGCGGCGGGGTGCGGCGCCAGTCCACGCAGAGGAGCCGCGCCACGCGATCGCCCTCATCGGCGATCTCGTACGCTCGCGCGAGCTCGCCCCGGCGCAACGGAGCGCCGTGCAACGTCGCCTCGAGGAGGTCCTGAGCGAGCTCAACAGGCGCTACCGCCGCGCGATCGCGGCGCGCTTCCTTGTCACCTTGGGCGATGAATTCCAGGGCCTCCTGAAGGAGGCCCACTCAATCCCCGACATCGTTTGGGACATTGGGACCTGGTTGCCTCGTGCGAAGGTTCGCCTGGGCATCGGCTATGGGATCGTGCATCCCCCATTCAAGCCACTGGCGCTGGGTATGGATGGGCCGGCGTTTCATGCGGCGCGCCAGGCGGTCGAGCTCGCCCGCAAAGAAGATCGTGCCGGACCTGTGTTTTCGGGGTTTGGAGCGGTGGACGATGTCGTCCTGAACGGCTTGGCCCGGCTGCTCCACCAGATCACCGATCGGCTGACCGAAGCGCAACGCGAGACCGTCGACTTGCTGCGGCGCGGACAAACCATGTCCGAAATCGGGCGCTCACTGCGTATCACGCGACAGGCCGTGGGGGAGCGCGCGAGCAGTGCTGGCTGGAAGGGGATCGCGGAGGGTGAGCGCGCCTGGCGCGCCACGCTCGCGCGATTTGACCCCAGTGCCGAGTGGCAGACGAGCGCCCGGTGAGGCTCGAATGGCCAGTAACCCCGCAAGCCATCCTCGCGTGGAGCGAGACACTCGTCGCGTGGGTGCTCGCGAGCTACGTGCTCGCCGGCAATGCCCCCACGATCGAGCGTGTTGGCACGCACCCGGCGCGAGGCCCCCGCCCTGCTTGGAAACGCCCTGCTATCCTCAGAGGCCCTCTGCTTCTCCTACTTCTGCTCGTCACGCTCCGTCCGCAGACGCTCGGCATCTGGATACTCGTCGTTCTCCTCGCGGGGCTTGCGTCGCTCCTGCCATTCGGGCGCGCCTACCTCGCCGATCACGACCGGCGCTGGGGTGCCGAGCTCGAGATCGGCACAAACGCGCTGGTCGTCTCGCTCAGCGCGAGCTTCCTCGGGCCCGCCAGCCAGGTGCGGCGCCCGCTCATCACACTGCCGATCTCGCCGACACGGCTGGCAGCGATCTGGCTTGGCCTTGCGAGCCTCATCTTCCTGGTGCATGGCGGAACCCATGTCGTCCGCGCTATCCTCGCGCGGACGGACGCGGGCCCGCTCACCCGCCGCGGGTCCGACTCGATGAGCGAAGTTGACGTGGCCGAGTACAGTCGCGGCCGCGTCATCGGGGCCATCGAACGGATCATCATGGCCGGCATCGTGGCGGCGGGACAGCTTAGCGCACTGATGTTTCTAATCGGCGCGAAAGGCCTGATCCGCTCGCACAGGCTTGACGACCCGGTCTTCGCCGAATACTTCCTGATTGGGACCTTGGCGAGCGCCGCCCTCGCCGTCGGTTGCGGGTTCCTTTTGCGCCTCATTTTCTCGACGTTGTGGTGACCCGTGGGGCGGTCAAGACGGGCAGACGTCCATTCGGTCGCCCGAACGCTGCGGGCGCACACGATGTTGAACCGTGCCCGTTGGAGGTGGCGCGATGGTCGCCAGTCGATCCCTCCTCGTTGTCTTGCTCGTTGTCTTGCTCGTCGCCTTTCCGTGCGCTCTCGCTCTGCCGGATGCATCGTGCACTCGTGGGATGGGCGGCCTTTCCTGGCCGACCAACTCAGCCTGCAGTCTAGCAGGCGCCGGAGGTGCCGCAGCCGCGCCCGCATCGTGTGGTACAGTGTTTCTGATCGCCAACCTCATGGGCCAGGCTCCCCCATCGGCTCGCCCGACCGCATTTCGGCTCGACGTCCCGAGTCGCGTTCGACTGGTGTTGCAGGCTGATAGCCGGAACCGTAGGGAGCTCGAGCCGGGGTCAGTTGTCGCAGCCGCGCAAGTTCTGCAGCGTCGGCTGGACGCCTTCGGCGCGCGCGACGCTGCCGTTCAGCAGGAGCGCGGAGCGCGCCTGGTGGTCGAGGCGTCGGGCGTGACGGCGCTGGGACGACTCGAGGCGCTGTTGCTGCAAGTTGGGGAGGTCGATTTCCGCATCACCGACATGGGCAACCGGTTCCGCGACGCGATTCCCGCGATCGACCGGGCGCTGGCCAAGGCCGGGGCGAAGGTGCAACCCGTGCCGGGATCCGGAGCCGCCCGGACCGTGGAACAGCTGTTCGGCGCCGACTCGAACACCCTCACGCGCGGCAAGGGAAAGACCGCTGCCCCCTCTGCGAGCGGGCTGTCGCCGATCCTCCACGGGGGCGAGCTCCCCGGAGAATTCCTGGTGCCCGAGGAGCAGGCGCCGATGGCAGAGAGCCTGCTGGCTCGGCCCGAAGTGCAGCGATTGATGCCTCGCTGGCGCGGTATCGCACTCAAGTGGGCTCGCGATGTCACCACGCGTGGCGGGCGCAGCTACCGCGCGCTGTACGCGGTGGAAGACCGGCCCATCCTGACCGGCAAGGAGCTCGAGAGGGCGGTCGCAGCGCGCGAGCCCCTGACGCGCGAGGCGGTGGTGAACTTCACGCTATCGCGGCGCGGCGGGCGTCTCTTCGAGCAGGAGACGAGGCGGCACATCAACGATTACCTGGCGATCGTCCTCGACGGGCACGTGCAGGGCCAGCCGCCAATCATCAAGTCCCCGATCGGTCGGCGCGGCCAGATCGAGTTGGGACCGCGGCCGCTCGCTGACGCGGAGGACCTTGCCACGATCTTGACGGCTGGGTCGCTGCCAACGCCGCTTGTGCTTATGGAAGAAACGGTGCTTGGGCCGTCGAGGCCCGCCAGTGGCGTGATCGATCTCTGGGTCGGAGCGGTGACCGTAATCGCGTGGGGCCTCATGCTGCTCGCGTTGGCCCGACGCGCTCGCAAGCAAGTGTCCTCTCGCCGTCAGGACTCACCTTAAGGAGCGGGCTCGATAGAGCGAGATCGGCCATGGCCACTCCGCCACGGCCGAACTCGCGCTCGTCGGTGTAGCGGCTCACGCTTCACCTCCCGCCGACCGACCGGTAGAGCGCCGCGTACGCTGTCGCGGCGTCGGTCCGCCCCTGCGCGAGGCGATCCTGCGCCTCGAGCTCCGTTCGCTCGGCATCGAGTACCTGCAGGAAGTCCGTCACCCCTTCCTTGAACCGTAGGCGTGCGAGCTCGGCGGCACGCTCGCTCGCGGCGCTCGCCTCGGCGAGCCGCTCGACCTGAAGCCGCGCCGACCGATAGCGGCTGAGACTCGTCTCCACATCCTCGATTGCGGCGAGCACGGTGCGACTGTAGTCCGCCCGGGCCGCATCTTCCCGCGCCGCGGCCGCGTCGACCTCCGCCTTCACCCGCCCGAGGTTCAAGGCCGGCCACGTGAGCACCGGCCCGACGACATAGCGGAACGTGCCCTGGTTGCCCACGGACTGGAACTCGGGAGCCGCGTAGCCCGCGGTCGCGCCGATCGTGAGCCGCGGGAGATAGGCGGCCTTGGCCGCGCCGACGAGCGCCCCTTGCGCCGCAGCCCGCCGCTCGGCGGCGGCCACGTCGGGCCTGCCGCGCACCAACGCCTCCGGCCGCTCGATCGGCGTCACATCGGGCAGCGCCGGAATAGGGGCGGGCTGCGCGAACTCCTGGGCGACGGCCGTCGGTGAGCGCCCCACGAGCACGCCAATCCGGTACGCGGCCGCCGCGACCTGAGCTTCCCGCACCGGGATCGAGGCGAGCGTCGAGCTCAGTTGCGCCTGCGCGCGTTCGGTATCGAACGCACTCCCCCGCCCCGCCTCCAAGCGCTGACGCGTGAGCTCAAACGTATGCCGCTCGTTCTCGGCGTTCTGGCGGGCGACTTGCAGCTGTTCCTGCGCGCCCCGCAGCTCGAAGTACCCGCGGGCGAGCTCCGCCGTGAGGCTCACCTGGACGTCGCGCAGCTCCTCCTCCGCGACGCCCACGAGCGCACCCTGCGCTTGCACGCCGTGGCGGATACGGCCGAACACATCGAGATCCCAGGAGGCCGTGACGTCGCTCGTCCAGACGTTCTGGTCCGGAAAGACGCCAAACGCCCCCGGGAACGTCGCCGCGGACAACCGCTGCCGCGCGTAGCCGCCCGAGACCGTGGCCGACGGCGTCAGGTCGAGCACGGTGCGGACCCGGTCCGAGCGCGCCGCGCTCACGCGGGCCCGCCCCGCCTGCACGTCCCAGTTGGCACGCGACGCTTCCGCCATGAGACGGGAGAACGTGGTATCACCGAGGGGCACCCAGAAGCTGAACGACACCTCCGCCCGATCGGCGGGCGCTTCCACCGTGGAGGTGGTCGGCGCCGCGACGTACGGGGCGTTCGCCCCGGTATCTCGAGCTGTCATCTCCCGAAACGACGCCGCGGGCGCCACGCTGGGGGCGCGATAGCCCGGGGCCGAGGCGCAGCCGTACAGCACTGCAAACCCGAAGAGCAAGGTGCTACGCATGGGCCGCCTCCCCCACCAGCGCGGGTTCGAGCACGAGACCGTCCGACTCCGTCACTTCGCTCGGACGGTGCTCGGCGGCAATGAGTGAGTAGAACACCGGCACGACGAACAGGGTGAAGAGCGTCCCCACCGTCATCCCGGAGACCAGGACGGTGCCGATACTGTTGCGCGCCGCGGATCCCGGCCCCGTCGCGAACACCAGCGGCAGGTGGCCGAACACCGTCGCCGCCGACGTCATAAGCACCGGCCGCAGCCGGGTGAGGCACGCCTCGCGCAACGCCACGAGTCGCGCGACCCCCTGCTCTTGGAGCGTGTTGGCGAACTGCACGATCAGGATACCGTTCTTCGCGATCAGGCCTACGAGCGTGATCAGTCCCACCTGCGAGTAGATGTTGATGGTCGTGAGATCGAGGAAGCTGAACACCAGCGCCCCCGAGATCGCGAGCGGCACCGAGCCGACTAGCACGATCAGCGGATCGCGGAAGCTCTTGAACTGCGCCGCGAGCACGAGATAGATGAGGATCACGGCGAACCCGAGCGTCACGGTGAGCGCCGAGCCTTCGAGCCGGATTTGCCGGGACTCGCCTGCATAGTCGAGCCCGATCCCAGGACCCGCCGCCGCGGTCGCCGCGGTCTCGAGGACCCGGAGGCCCTCTTCTTTTGTCACCCCGGGCTTCACGCCGCCGAAGATCCGGACCGCGTTGCGCTGCTGGAACCGGTTCAAGGTGCGGGGCGCCGTGCTCTACTCGATGTGCGTGAACGTCGACACGGGGACCAGACGCCCGGAAGGCGTCTTGATCTTGAGGTCGAGCAGCGGGCCCACCGTGGTGCGGCGCTCAGCGCCGATCTGCGGGATGACCTTGTAGCTGCGGTCGAAATAGTTGAACCGGTTGACGTAGGCACCGCCGAGCAACGTCCCGAGCTCGCGACCGACGCTCGCCAAATCGAGCCCCAAATCGGCGACCTGGTCGCGGTCGATCACGACCCGCGCCTCAGGCAAGTCCATCTTCAGGTCCGTGTCGACGTACAGGAACTTGCCGCTCTGCCATCCGGCCCCGAGCACGGCACCCACCGTCTGGAGCATCTGCTCGGGAGGCAGGTCCCCCGAGAGCAGGAGCTCCACGTCGTACTGGCCAGGCGACGGCAGCGGCGGGTCGAGCCGGGGGAAGACCTGCACGCCCGGGACCTGCGACACCGCCCCGTACACGGGACCGTAGAGCTGCTTGGTAGTACGCTGGCGCTCCTTGAAGTTCTTGGCGACCATCCCGCCGAACCCACCCCAGGACGCCGTGATCGACCACATGAACTTCGCCTCGGGGAACGACGTGACCGCCTTCACCACCTGAAGCGACGCTCGGTTCGTGGCCCCGAGCGAGGCGTCGGGCGACGCTTGCATGAACAGGCTGATGTGGCTCTGGTCCTCGATCGGGGCCAGTTCCCGGCGCGAGTACTGGTACAACGGCCACGCCGCGAGCATCACCAGCACCGCGGCGGCCACGATGCCCCAGCGCATCTGGAGCGCGCCGTCGAGCAGTCGCGCGTACCGCTGGCGGACGGCCTCGAACGCCCGCTGCACGAACCGTGTCAACCGTCCCTCCTGCCCGCGCTCGTGGACAAAGCGCGAGCTCATCACCGGCGACAGCGTCACGGCGACGATCCCCGAGACCACCACGGCGGCGGCGAGGGTGATCGCAAACTCAAGGAATAAGGAGCCCGTGAGCCCCCCCTGAAATCCAATCGGCGCGTACACCGCCGCGAGCGTGATCGTCATCGCGATGATGGGCCCCAGGAGCTCGCGGGCGCCGATGAGCGCCGCCTGGACGCGCGTCTTCCCCTCGCGCACGTGTCGCTCGACGTTCTCGACGACGACGATCGCGTCGTCCACGACCAGCCCGACCGACAGCACGATCGCGAGGATCGTGAGGAGGTTGAGACTGAAGCCGAAGGCGTACATCACGATCCCCGCTCCGACGAGCGAGACCGGCATGGCGACGAGCGGCACCAGGGCCGTCCGCACCGACCCCATGAACAAGAACACCACCACGGCGACGATCAGGATTGTCCCGGCGAGGGTCTTCGTAATCTCCTGCAACGCGTCCGTCATGAAGACCGTCGCGTCATACGCCATCTGCATGTCGATGTCCTTCGGCAAGGTGGGCCGAAGCCGCGCCATCTCGGCGCGCAACCGCTTCGCCACGTCGATCTCGTTGCTGCCGACGATCGGCCACACCCCCATGTAGACTGCTTCCTTGTCGCTGAACTTGGTGATGAAATCGGCTTCTTCGGCCCCCAGCTCCACCCGAGCGACGTCCGCGAGGCGGACGATTGCCCCGTTGCGCTCGGCCACGACCAGGTTGCGAAACTCCTCCGGCGAGCGGAGGTCCGTGTTGGCGAGGAGGTTCACCTGCACCAAGTCGCCTTTCGTCTGGCCCACGGCGGCGAGGTAGTTATTGCGCTGCAGCGCCGCATGAACGTCGCCCGGGGCGAGGTTCAAGGCCGCCAGGCGATCAGGGTCGATCCAGATGCGCATCGCGATTGGCCGACCGCCAAGGACATCCACCCGCTGCACCCCTGCGATCGTGGACAACTGTGGCTGCATGTTCCGCGTGAGCCAGTCGGTGAGGGCTGGAATGGCGCGGTCGGACGAGGTGAAACTCAGATAGAAGGACGCATACGGTCGGTCCGCCCGCTGGACCTCGACCGCCGGCGGCTCGGCCTCGGCGGGGAGCTCGGAACGCACCTGCTGCAGCCGGGCGGTCACTTCCGCCAGCGCGGCTGTGCTGCTGTGGTTCAGCTTCAGGTGCACCGTGACGGTGCTGACGCCGGCGCGGCTTTGGGATTCTATGTAATCGACACCGCTGATGGCTGACACCGCGTGCTCGATCGGCGTCGTGAGAAAGCCCCGCACCCCCTCCGCGCTCGCGCCATAGTAGACGGTCGTGATCACGACAGAGGAGCTCTCGATCTTGGGATATTGCTGCACCGGCAGCGTCGAGAGCGTGCGCCAGCCGACGAGCACGATCACGAGGTTCACCACCGCCGCGAGGACGGGGTGCTTGATGAAGGTATCGGTGATAGAGCGCATGGATCGGTCCGATCAGCGGGGCGAAGGGGCCGCGACGAGCACGGCCTCGCGTAGTTTGAACGACCCCGAGGTAGCCACCTCTTGGCCGGGGGTGAGACCAGCAAGGATCAGCACTTCGTCTTCGACCACCGGCCCCGTCTGGACCGGCTGCAGGTGCGCGCGAGGATGCCCCGCCGAGTCGGCCGCGATCACGAACACGTGATCACCGCCCGGCCCTTTGCGCAGGGCGCTCACCGGAACGGAGACGACCGAGGTCGCTACGCCCACGGGCACCTCGACCCGCACCGAGGCGCCGGGCGCCGGGGCGCGGCTTGCGATCCGGGCCCGTACGAGGGCGTTCCGCGTCGTCGGATCGATCCGCGCGTCGACTGCCACGATGCGCGCCACGATGGGGCGGGAGTCATCGGCCGCGAACACCTCGATCGGCTCGCCCGGACGAAGCTCCGCCGCCACTACCTGGGCCACCGTGAAGTCCACGTTCGCCGACCGGTCGACCCCCTGCAGGGTCGTGAGCTCGGTCCCTTCGTTCAGGTACTGGCCGGGATGCACGTCCGCGAGGCCCACCCGCGCCCGGAACGGCGCGCGGATCGTCTTGCGGGCGATGATGGCCCGGGTGCGCGCGATTTGTGCCTGCGCGATGTCGCGTGCGGCGCGCGCCTGGTCGACTTCCTCCTGCGAGGTGGCCTCGGCCTGCCGCAGGCGCTCGAGCCGGGCGAGAGACGTCTCCGCCAAGTCGGCCTGGGCGGTCTCCGCCGCGAGGTCCGCCTCCTCTACCGACACGTCAAGAGCCACCAGGATGGTACCCGCTTCCACGACTGCCCCGGGGGCCAGCGCCACCTGGCGAACGGTGCCAGCGAGTTCGTTCCGCAGCGTGATCGAGGAGAGGGCAAGGACGGTCCCGACCGAAATGGTCGTCGGGCGGTACTGGCGCTCTCGCGCGCGAGCGGTGGTAATGGATTCGATGGGCTCAGGCTGGCGGGCGGCCGCCGCGTCGGCCCGCTTGATCGAGGCGCGCTTCCACGCCACCAGGCCACCACCCGTGGTCGCGAGCACGAGGAGCAACACGGCCGATCCGGTCCAGCCGCGATTGGTCATGAAGAGCGGACTGCGCATACGCGGTGATCTCCTTTTTGCCCAGAAGAGGTCGAGC
>DATLKW010000148.1:0-6654 GCA_035538175.1 Gemmatimonadales bacterium
GACGCACCTCTATGGCCCCACCCACCCCACGGTCCTCGACTGCTATCGGCGGATCGACCGCGCGCTCGGACAGTTTCTCGCGAGCGCGCGCGAAGTCGGTCCACCCCCAACGGTCTTCGTTTCCGCCGATCACGGCGCGAGCGCGGTCGAGGAGCATTGCGACATCGCGCTCGAGCTCGAGCGACGCTCGATTCCCACTATCCGCCACCCGCTGCACGTGTGGCGGCGAAGCGCCCAGGCGGCCGTGATGGTCTCTGGGAACGGGTGCGCCCACGTGTACTTCCGTCCGCGCGCCGAGACAGGCGTCGCCCGCGCCGGCGCCGCGGTCCCCTCTGATCTGGTAGAAGAGTTGGTCGCGCTGCCCGCCGTCGCCCTCGCCGCGTGGCGCGACGGCGGCGGCGACGTGATGGTCGCGCGCGGCTGGCAGCGGGCCCGCCTCGGCACGGACCGCGACCGCACCTACTACGAGGCCCTGCTCGGCGACCCGCTCGAGCTCGGAGCCACACGCGTCGTGCTCGGGGAACGGCAGCTCTTGGCCCGCTCCCGCCGTACCTCCTTCCCCGACGCCCCCCAACAGCTGCTGCAGCTGTTCCGCGCCCGCGCGACGGGCGACTTGGTGCTCGCCGCGGTGCGCGGGAGCGACTTCCGGGGACCCTGGGAGATCCCCGCCCACCGCGCGGGTCACGGCAGCCTCATCGCCGATCACATGGAGGTCCCCATCGCCGCAAGCGTGCCGCTGCCCGCGGTCCCGCTACGCACGGTGGACCTGATGCCCGCGATGCTCGAAGCCCTCGACGTGCCGATCCCGAGTGGCATCGACGGCCTCCCCTTCTCGCGGCTCGCCACGCGCTCCGCGGCATGACCGGCCTCGCTCGCGCGCTCCTCCGGCGCCGCGGCTCGCCGGCCTGGGACGCCGTGCTGCGCGGCGCCGGCGTGGCGGCGCTCGTCGCGATCTATCCCGTCACGCACTGGCCCCACTTGGCAGGCCTCGTGGGCTTCTTCTGCCTCACGCTGGTCGTGAGCAGCCCGCTGTCCATCGTCCTCCCAGCCGCCTTCGAGCCGATGCTCATGGTCGCCGGGCGCCTGTACCCGGCGCTGCTCGTGACCCTCGTGGGCGTCGCGGGCAATCTCTACATGGATTACGTGAACTACCACCTGTACGGGGCCGCACTGGCGCACTCGCGCCTCGAACGAGCACGCGGCTCGCGCATCGTGCAGCGGACCCTGGCCTTGTTTCAGCGGAGTCCCTTCTTCGCGGTCTGGCTGTGCTCCTGGAGCCCGCTCCCCTACTGGATCGTGTGCACGCTGGCACCCCTTTCGCGCTACCCCATGACGCGGTTCCTCTTCGCCACGTTCCTTGGGCGGGCGCCCCGCGTGTGGTGCTTCGCGGCACTCGGTCGGGCGCTCCCCGTGTCCACCCAACTGCTCGCCACGGCCGTAGCCGTCGCCCTGGCGATCGGGCTGGTCGTGGCGCTGCGCAAATGTCCCCGTGCCCTCTTCACTAACCCCACCTCAGCCAAGGTCGGCTGATACCCGCCACCGACTCACCACGGTGGAGGCTCAATAATTAGAGTTGCAATATATGCGATACCATCGCATATTATGAGCGTGTGGATACCGCGCGAGGTAGAACGGCGACTGCAACGGTCTTCGCGGACCCGCCCGGTGGTCGTGCTTACCGGCGCCCGTCAGACCGGCAAGACCTCGACCCTGCTCAGGCTCTTTCCAAATCACGCGTTTGTCTCGCTCGACCTCCCCACGGAAGCAGAACAGGCCGAGAAAGAGCCGCACAATTTTCTCCGCCGTCACCCGTTGCCAGCCATCATCGATGAAGTGCAGTACGCACCCGGGCTCTTCCGGCACCTGAAAACCGCCGTTGACGCCCGCCGCAAGCAGAACGGGCAGTTTCTGCTGACCGGGTCACGGAAGTTCACCTTGATGAAGAGCGTCTCCGAATCTCTGGCCGGGCGAGCGGATATCGTGGAGCTGGAGACGCTTTCCTTGGCTGAGATACACGGCGCGCTCCCCGACACCCCGCTCGAGACGGCCATCGTTCGGGGTGGGTTCCCCGAGCTTCACGCCAACCCCGATATCGACCACGTCGCCTTCTACAACTCGTATATCGCGACCTACCTGGAGCGTGATGTGCGGTCACTGGCAAACGTCGGCAACTTGCGGGATTTCGAGCGATTCTTGCGCGCTTGTGCGCTTCGCTCGGCCAACCTGTTGAACAAGGCAGACCTCGCACGGGATGTGGGCATCGCTCCCTCCACGGCCAACCACTGGCTGTCGACGCTCGAAGCCTCCGGACAGATTGTGCTGCTCGAGCCATGGTTCTCGAACCGCACGAAATCCATCGTCAAAAGTCCAAAGCTCTACCTGGCCGACACCGGCCTTCTGTGCACCCTCTTGAACGTCCGTTCCGAAGACGCGCTCCAACAGTCGCCGGCGGCGGGAGCGATCTGGGAAACGTTCGTATTCGCCCAGCTGCGGAGTCGTGAACGGCGCGCCGGGCGCGCCGGCAGCCTGTTCTTCTGGCGAGATCGCACACGCGAGGTCGACTACGTCGTCGATGTCGGAGGACGGTTGGAGCTCTTCGAGGCAAAATGGACCGAATTGCCGACCGAAAGCGATGCCGTGAACCTCGACTTCGTGCGGAAGACGATCGGAAGTGCGAGGATCGCGGGCGGGGCGGTCGTGTCCCGCGCGCCGAACCGTTTTCCACTCACCAATGGATTCCAGGCGCTTCCGGTGTCCGATCTCGGGTAGGTCAGCCGTCCAGCTCGGAGATGGCGCGACGCACACCCCCTCGACACCCGAGCCCGTACTCCATCCACGCGCTTCTGCTCGTCAAGTCTGTGCGCCCCACCGAAGCCCCGCTCGCCGCTGATACGTGCACCTCGGCGGAGGACACTTGAGACCTGCTTGAGGGCTGGGGGCGAGGCTTGGCGCCATCACGGAGGCACCGATGCGCGTCAAGCACCCCGTTCGCTCGCTCTTCCGGGTCGTCTTCCGAGGCGCTCCCCTCGAAGCCCAGCTCATCGTGACCCGGCGCTGCAACCTGAGCTGCGGCTACTGCACCGAGTACGACAAGGTCTCGGGCGTCATCCCGCTCGACGTCCTGAAACAGCGGATCGACGCCCTCCACCGGCTGCGTGTGGTGAACATCGCGCTCCTCGGCGGCGAGCCCCTCCTCCACCCTGAGCTGCCCGAAGTGGTCGCCTACGGCGACCGCCGGGCGCAGGTGTCGGTGACGACCAACGGGTTCCTGCTCACGGGCCCGCTGATCCAGAGTCTCAACGCCGCGGGTTTGCGGAACATGGAGGTGAGCATCGACGCGGTCACTCCCGATCGGACCGGCTACATCCAGAAGTGTCTGAAGACGATCCGCCCCAAGCTCCACCTGCTGCGGCGCTGGGCGGCGTTCGACGTGCTCGTCAACCTGGTCCTCTGCCCCGAAACGCGGACCCAAATGGGGGACGCGATCCGCGAACTCGAGGACCTGAGCTTCCCGTGCACGATCGACCTCCTGCACGACGCGCGGGGCCAGATCGCCATTGGCGGCGACGAGTACGCCGAGCTGTGGCGGCGCTTCTACGTCGACCGCACGCCCCAGGCGTTCCTCGACCAGGCCTACGGTGCGCGCCTGCTCGCCGGAGCCCGTCCAACGTGGCACTGCCGCGCGGGCGCCCGATTCCTCTACGTGGACGAGTTCGGCGACGTGCAGCTCTGCTCCGCCCAGCGGGGCCGATTGAACAAACCCGTCACAGACTACACGACCCGTGATCTCCGCGAGCAGAGCCGGGCCCATAAGGGGTGCGAGGAGGGATGTAGCCTCCTCTGCGCCTACCGCGCGGCGGCGTTCGACAACCACCCGCTCGGCACCGTCGGTTCGGCGCTGCGGCTCGCGTGGCGGAAGCTCCACGCCCACCACCGCGCATCCCAGGCGAGCCGCTCGTGATCCTCGGGCTCGCCCGAGCGCCGGGGCGGCTCGTGCTGGCCTCGGCGATCGTCCTCGTCGGCGCCGTCCTCCTCGCGGTGAGCCACCGCGATCGGGCGCGCGACGTGTGGCAGGCCGTTGCGAGACTCCCCGTGCCCGCCCTCGGGGGGGCCCTCCTCCTCGTCCTCGCACAGTTCGGCTGTCAGGCGAGCCGCCTCTGGGCCCTCGTCCCCTGGAGCGTGGGGCTCACGTGGCGGCGCGCGGCACGCGCCTTCGCCGTCGGAGAATGGACAAACATCGTTGCACCCGCGCGCGCGGGAGACGCTCTCAAGGTCGTGCTCCTCGCCCGGGCGACCGAAGGCGCCCAACCGATCGGCCTGCCCGCGGCTACCGGCGCGATCCTCGCCGACAAGGTCGTCGACGCGGGCTCGTTCGTCGTCGTGAGTGCAGCGGCTGCCGCATGGACCGGGCTCGCGGCGCAGCTGCTCCGCACCCCGCTCCCGGGCCCCGCCACCGTCCTCCTCGCCTGCCTCGTCGGCGCCCTCGTGCTCTGGGGCATCCGGCTTACGGCATCCGCGTCGTTCGAGCGCCTCACCTACTGGCGCCACGAGCTCGCACGGGCGCTCGCGGTGCTCACCACCCCCCGCCACCTCCTGCCCAGCGCCGCCGCGAGCCTCGGCGCCTGGATGGCCGAGACGCTCGCCCTCCGGATCCTTACGAGCGCGCTCGGATTCCCCGTCCCGCTCGCGCACATCGTCCTGGCACTCGCGCTCTTGAACCTGGGGACGAGCGTGCCCGTGACGCTCGGAAACTTGGGTGTCTACGAAGGCGTGCTCGCCCTCGGCCTGAGCCGGGTGGGCGTGCCGGCCGCGGTCGCGGTGGCGATCGCGACCGCGCACCACGCGCTCGAGCTCCTGGCGACGAACCTCGGTGCCGCCACGCTGTCCCTCGCGCTCGCCCGGCCACGCCCACCGGCAAGATGCTTGTCCGACTAGACGGCTCGCGCCCGCGTGTCATATTGGGGACCACCGCGCGACCGGGCAGGCGCCACGATCTACCAGAGCCCCCATCCCGATGTAACGATTCCCGATCTCCCGCTTCATCGCTTCGTCCTCGACGGGGGAGCGGCACACCTCGACAAAGCCGCACTGATCGACGGGCCGAGCGGTCGGGCGCTAACCCACCGCCAGCTCCAAGCTGGCACGGAGCGCGTCGCGGCGGGACTCGCTGAGCGAGGTTTCACCAAGGGGGAGGTCCTCGGCCTCTTCTTGCCGAACGCCCCTGAGTTCGCACTCGCCTTTCACGGCACGCTCGCCGCCGGGGGCGTCGTCACCACCGTCAACTCACTCGCCACGGTCGAGGACGCCGCCTATCAGCTCCGCAACGCTGCGGCGCGTTTTCTCGTCACCGTACCCGCGTTCCTCGACCGCGCGGCCTCAGCGGCCAAGCTGGCCGGCGTCGAAGAGACGTTCGTCGTAGGCGAGGCGACGGGCGCGACCCCCTTCGCCACGCTCCTCAAGACGACGGCCCCGGCGCCCCGGGTCACCTACGAGCCCGAGCGCGATCTCGCCGTCCTCCCCTACTCGAGCGGCACAACGGGCCTCCCGAAGGGCGTCATGCTGACCCACCGGAACCTCGTGGCGAACCTCGTGCAGACCGCGGCCGTGCATCACGTGGCGGCAGACGAGCGGGCGATGGCCGTGCTCCCCTTCTTCCATATCTATGGGATGCAGGTCGTCATGAACCTCGGGCTCGCCTCGGGCGCCACGCTCGTCACCATGCCGCGCTTCGAGCTCGAACCTTTCCTCGCCCTGTTACAGGCACACCGCATCACGCGGGCCTGCGTGGTACCACCGCTCGTTCTCGCGCTGGCAAAGCACCCGGTCGTGGACCGCTACGACCTCTCGAGCCTCAAGACCATGTTCTCGGGCGCGGCCCCCCTCGAGCCCGCGCTCGAGACGGCCTGCACCGAGCGCCTCAAATGCCGGCTCGTCCAGGGCTACGGACTGACCGAAGCGAGCCCCGTGACGCACGCCGTCCCGGATGGGCCCGGCCGCGAGCGGCCGGGGACGATTGGTCCCCTGGTGCCGAACACCGAGTGCCGCATCGTCGATCTCGCGAGTGGAGCCGAGCAGGGCCCCGACGAAGACGGCGAGCTCTGGATCCGGGGGCCCCAAGTGATGCAAGGCTATCTCGGGAACCCCACGGCGACCGCGGAGACGCTCCACGACGGCTGGCTTCGGACGGGCGACATCGGTCACATCGACCGAGACGGCTACTTCACGATCGTCGACCGGCTCAAAGAGTTGATCAAGTACAAGGGCTTCCAGGTCCCGCCGGCCGAACTCGAAGGCGTGCTCCGCAGCCACCCCGCGGTGGCCGACGCCGCCGTGATCCCCATTCCCGACGCTGAGGCGGGCGAAGTGCCCAAGGCGTTCGTCGTGCTGACAGGCGACGTGCCACCGGAGGCCCTTCTCGCCTATGTCGCCGAGCGCGTCGCGCCCTACAAGAAGCTCCACGCCGTCGAGGTGATCGAGGCGATCCCCAAATCCCCCTCGGGGAAGATCCTGCGGCGGGTGCTCAGGGACCGCGAGCGCGCGGTGCGGACCTGACAAAGCACCCGACGCCCCGCGGCCCGCTTCACCCGCGGGTCATACACCCGCGGGTGAAGCGACCGCTCACGCGTTGCTCGTAACGGCCGGAGCAGAGAGCCC
>DATLKW010000149.1:0-5050 GCA_035538175.1 Gemmatimonadales bacterium
AGCGGGAGCTCGAGGCGCCCCGGCGCAGCCCGGCATGGCCCTACACGGAACGCGGCGAGCCCGGGCGTTGGACGGCCTAATCTACGTCCTACGTCACGAAATCGTGACCCGTGCGAACGGCGTGCCCGCACCGCGCAATCCCTGTACTTCCCCGGCGATCTCGAATGGACACACTCGGGATCTTGACGGGGTCTCGATGCGTGCCGTCAATTGATCGTGTGTCGGCAGCCCAGCCTGGTGCGCATGGGTGTGGGGCCGCCCTCGTCGTCTGACGACACGCTCATACCTCCACCCGAAGCAGCGATGCCGGCCATCGATCGCCTCCGCAACAGCAATCAGTGGAAGTTCTTTGGCGTGCTGTGGCGCGCAGGCGGCGCCTTGGCGGTGGCTTGGTGGGGCGTCCTGGGGCTCCGGGGCCTGCTCCCCGCGCTGTTCGCGATCGCGATGGGCGTGTTGGTGGGCGCCGTCGAGCGGGGCGGTTCGCTGGCCGCGCCGCTCACGTTGGTGGGCGCGGTGTTCATGCTGCTGCAGGTGCTGCCGCCCCTCCACCAGACGATCGGCGAGAACCTTGGCAGTCGGACGGCCGCGTGGCTGTACGACGAACTGACCACGGCCTGTGTGCGCCCACCAGGAATGGGGCACCTCGAGGACGCCCGCCTGACGACCGATCTGAGCGTCGCGCGCGATTTCGACCTCGGCATCACCGGTCCGCCGCTCTTTGTTGCGATGGGGTTCATCGGGTCGGGAGCCCTGGAGATGGTCGCCGGCCTCGCATCGGCCGCCGTCCTCGCCGCCTACGCCTGGTGGGCCCCGCTGCTCCTCGGCGGGGCGTGGCTCGCCACCCACTGGCTGCTGCGGGAGAGCGGCGTGTGGAAGGACCGGAATACTCCCGAGGTGCGCGCCGCGCAGCGCCACGCCGACTACGCCTACCGCCTCGCCGTCGACGCGGCTTCGGCGAAAGAGCTGCGGTTGTTCGGGCTGGCCGATTGGATCGTGCATCGGTTCACGACCGAACGCCGCCGGCTCCTCGACCTGCAATGGCACGCCACGCGTCTGCGGGAGCGGCCCGTGTTGTGGAGCCTGGTCGTGGTCCTCGTGGCGAATCTGGTCGTGTTCTGGCTCCTGGCGGCGGATGCCGCTGCTGGGCGCTTGGGGCTCGCCCCCCTCGTGACCTTCGTGAGCGCCGCCGCGACCACCGGCATGATCGCGTTCGGCGGATTGTCGTGGGCGCTGGATGGCGCGGCCGCGCCGGCGGGCGCGGTACTGCGGCTGCGCGAGACCATGGGCCGCGCCGGCGCCATAGCCTCGGGGCCGCGGTCGGCGGCCAACCTCCCCGCGCGCGACATCCGATTCCGCAACGTGCGCTTCGGGTATCCGGGCGCGGGCCAGCCAGTCCTCGACCGCCTCGAGCTCACCATCCCCGCCGGCTCCTCGCTCGCGATCGTGGGCCAGAACGGGGCCGGCAAGACGACCCTCGCCAAGCTGCTGTGCCGCCTCTATGACCCGCAGACGGGAGGTATCGAGGTCGACGGCGTAGACCTCCGCGATCTGGATGTGGAGGCTTGGCGAGCGCGGTTGGCGGCGGTGTTTCAGGATTTCATCCGCTTTGAATTGCCGTTGCGCGACAATGTCGCGCCGTCGGGGGCGCCCGACGCGGTGATCGAGGCATCCCTCGCCGCGGCCGGCGCCGCACATCTCGCGAGCCTCGACACGATTCTTGCCCGCGGCTATCCCGGAGGCACTGATTTGTCAGGAGGACAGTGGCAGCGCGTCGCGCTCGCGCGAGCGTTGTGCGCCGTCGAGCGGGGCGCCGGGCTCGTGCTGCTGGACGAGCCCACGGCGCAACTCGATGTCCGCGGCGAGGCCGAGATCTTCGAGCGGATTCTGGCCGCCACTCGCCAGGTCACCACCATCCTCATTTCCCACCGGTTTTCCACTGTGCGGCACGCAGACCGGATCTGCGTGCTCGAGCACGGGCACGTGATCGAACTCGGCACCCACGACGAGCTCATGGCCCTCGAGGGGCGCTACCGCACGATGTTTGACCTGCAGGCCTCGCGCTTTGGCCGCGGCGAGGAAGGAATCGAGTTCGATGTCCTCACCTGAGCAACCACCGTCCGTGGACCGCTTGCCGCCCGCCCTGCCATCCATGTGGCGCGCCCTCCAGCGCGCGCACGCGGCGGAGCCTGCCCTCTTAGGGATGTCGTTTGTCCTGGCGCTGCTCGCCGCGCTCCCCGACGCCCTGCTCGCCCTGTGGATCCGCTTGCTCGCGGACGGCCTGTTGCGACCCGATCGCACGCTGTTGCTCGGTGCCGCCGCGGGCCTCGGTGTCTCGGCGCCCGCCACGTGGTTTCTCCGCGTGACGAGCGATCGCACGCAGCGCCGCTTCCGGGACCGTGTCGCCGTCGCGCTCGAGTCCCACGTGGCCTGGCTCCAGGCCTCCGTCGCGACGATCGCACACCACGAGCGCCCCGAGTACCTCGACCGGCTCGCGATGTTGCGCGATCAGGTCTTCGTGCTCGACCACATGTATGCCTCGCTGTTCTCGACGTGCGGGTGGATCCTGCGGCTGGCGGTCACGGTGGCGCTGCTCGTGTCGGTGCATCCCGTGCTGGCGCTGCTCGTGGTGTTCGCATTACCGACTGTCGTGGCGGCTGGCTGGCGGCCGGGAGTGGAGCGCGTCGTCCAGGAACGCATGGCGTCCACCAATCGGCTGGCCCGCCATCTGTTCACCCTCGCCACGACGGCCGCTCCGGGAAAAGAAGTACGCGTGACCGGAATTGGGGCCCGTCTCGGGCGGCAACGCCGGGACGTATGGGAACGGTGGTATCGGCCCGTCGCGGCCGCTCGCTGGTCGAGCGCGGCGTGGCACATGCTGGCGTGGGCGATCTTTGGCGCGGCCTACGTCGGCGCGGTCGTGTTCAGCGCCTCGCGCCTGGGCGCCACTCCCGGCGCCGTGCTGCTGGTGCTGGCCGCCGGGGCGCGTCTCTCTGGCTACATCGGCGCCACCGTGGGGGAGATCGGCTTCCTGCGCGGCTTCTGGCTTGAGGGCTCGCGCCGGCTGGCGTGGCTCGAGGACTACGCAACGTCGGTCACGGACCATGCCAGCGAACCGGCCCCCGACCACTTGGAGCGCGGGATCCGTCTGGAGCACGTCTCCTTCGCGTATCCCGGAACGACGAGCCGCGTGCTCGAGGACGTCACCCTCGAGCTCACTCCCGGCTCCGTTGTCGCCATTGTCGGCGAAAACGGGGCGGGGAAGAGCACGCTGGTGAAACTGCTGTGTCGCATGTATCAGCCGGACCACGGCCGCATTCTCGTCGACGACCGGGAGCTGGCCCGCATACCGGCGGATCAGTGGCGCACGCGGGTCGCCGGCACGTTTCAAGATTTCTTCCGGTTCGAGTTTCGCGCCCGCCACACGGTTGGCATCGGGGACATGCCGCGACTCGACGACCGGGAGGCCGTGACGACGGCCCTCGGGCGCGCCGCCGCAGAGGAGGTGGTCGAGCGGCTGCCCCGAGGGCTCGAGACACAGCTCGGGGCCACATGGCCCGAGGGAAGCGAAGTGAGCTTCGGCCAATGGCAGAAGCTGGCCTTGGCTCGGGGATTCATGCGGGATCGCCCGTTGCTCCTCGTGCTCGATGAGCCTACCGCGGCGCTCGACGCCGAGACCGAACACGCCCTGTTCGAACGCTACGCTGCCGCGGCACGTGCCGGTGCCCCCGATGGCCGGATCACGATTCTCGTGTCCCACCGCTTCAGCACGGTCCGCATGGCGGATCAGATCGTGGTGCTCAACGCCGCGCGCGTCGCGGAGGTGGGCACCCACCAGCAACTGATCGCCAAAGGGGGCCAGTACGCGGAGCTCTATGGCATCCAGGCTGCGGCTTATCGCTGATTCGAGCCGCGCGACGACCTCCGGACGCTCCACCCGTATCCGACCCGGCGTCCAAGACGTCCTTGTGGGGCTGCGCACGGCTGACCAGGGCGCGTTCCGGTCTCCCCTCGCCCCCCCTACGACGCTCGATCTGGTGCCCGGGACGTCTAGAGCAGCTATGTTGTGGCGTGGCCGACTCGTGATCCTGCGTTCGAACCAACGCGTTCAATCATCCAGAAGAGGAGCCACCCGATGAATACCATGACGGCGCGGGCGCTCATCATTGGAGTCTTGATCGCTGCTTGGGCTTGGCTGGCGGGCGTGGCACGGCTGCAGGTGTCGCTGTGGGCCGGCATCGTCGCGCTGGGATGCTTCTTCGCAGCCGGTGGAGGGGTGCTGGGTCTGCAAAAGACCCTGGTAGCCGTGTTCTCCGGCGTCGCGTGGGTGCTGGTCGCCAACGCCGTCCGCGTCGCGGTGGGTGCCCACGGCGCGGCCTGGGCCCTCATTCTGGGCGCCGCGGCGGTTGGGCTCGTGCTACAGTCGCGCTTGCCGTTCCTTTCCTTCACCGCGGGGGCCTTTGCGGGCGCAGGCGTGGCGCTCGGGCTCAGGGTGAATAGCGTGTACGACGCGATTCGCGCGGGCGTGTCACTCGCGGTAGGCGCCCTGATCGGGGTCGCCGCGGAGCGCGTGGCAGCCAGCGTCGCGACGCGACGCGCCTAAGAGGACGGTCGTCGAACCCCGCGGCGTGCGCGCCCGGGCCTGACCGTCATCCGAACCAACGCCGCGCGAGTAGAACACGCTCGGACGCGGGGACCCACCCGCGCTCGGCCGCTCGGCGTCGGCTGGACGGGGCATCGGCCACGGGTCGATCGGTCCCCGCGACTGCGCCCAATGCTCCCCGCTCCCCCGTTGATCGCCAGGAGGTCCCATGCGGCTCGCCGGCTCCTTCTTCGGCATGTTGACCCTGTGGCGTGGAGCGGGGTCGTCGCCCGGCTCTCGTCCCGGGCGCTAGCCCGCGGAGCGACCCCGCTCATCCTCGAAAAAGGCGATGGCGAACGGCGATCGTGGAGACCAGTCGAGGGTTTGACGGGTCAACCCTCGCTCTTCATTCTGAAGGTCGACCCACACAACGGCGGCTCGGCGCACTTGGTTTTCGGCACTGAGGACCTT
>DATLKW010000150.1:0-8686 GCA_035538175.1 Gemmatimonadales bacterium
GAGGTCTGCGATTTGAAGATTCCGTTGCAGTTCGTGGTGCCCCAGGGATTCCCCGTGCAGTTCGTACCACCGGTGTAGGACGCCTCGGACTTCGAGAGCAGTGCCCAGTCGAGGACTTGGCCCTGCATGCTGAAAAGGCCGTGCGAGAGTTGCTCGTAGAAGGTCCGGATCGTGTAGGGACGGCCGTAGGGCGGTGTAGTGTCGAAGAGGACGGTGGTGTAGGACGTCGCCACAAATGGCGCCGGCGTATCCTGAAACCGCATGAGGATGACCGGCACCTGGAGGACGCCGGTGACGGCAGGGGGAGCGAGGCTCGGCGCCGGTCCGCTCGGAGCACCCAGCACGAGGGCAGCGTTCAGCCGAGCGAAGGCGCCTTGCGACAGGAGGGCCGCGCGGGCCTGGGCGACCCGCCGTGCGCGGACCCGCCACACACCGTCCGGAGCGAAGTCGAAGCCGGGGATTTCCCAGCGCGGGTGCAGATCGCTCTGCGCCCGTCCGGAGCGGGGCGCCACGGCAAGCGCCAGGAGCGCCAGTACGACGAGGGATGGGCCTCTGATCGCTCCTCCTGCGGGTGAACCGGGATCGCGCGAACTGCCCTGACGAATCTAGCCTACGATGGGTCGCCGGTGGGGGCTGTGGCACGCCTCACACCGCGGCGAGCGAGGGCGAGGCCCGTGCCCATGAAGACGATCACCCCCCCGATGAGCTTGATCTCGAAGATGAGGGGGCGGGTCACGTCCGGAGCCGGGACGAACGCCAGCGCGATCGAGAGCGCCACGGCGCCGAGACCGAGCCAGCCCGTGAACCCGCTCGCCGCATCACGGCGGCGGCGTAGCCGGAGGTAGGCGGCAAACAAGTAGAGATACGGGAGGAAGTACAGCACGATGGTCGTGTCGACCAAGGTGAGATAGGCGTCGCGCACGTTCGCGCCCACGAGGCCAGCGGCGACGAACAGCGTCGCGACGCCCCCCTGGACGAGCAGGGCGACGTGGGGGGTACGCCAGCGCGGGTGCACCTTGCCGAAGCTCGCCGGCAGGACGCCCGCCAGGCCCGCCACGAACGGAATGCGCGCGGTGCCGGCGATCCAGGCGCCCACGCCGCCCAAGTTCGCGAGCGTGGCGAGGGCGGCAACGAGGGCGGCGGCGGGAGTGAGCCAGGGAGCGCCGAGCCGGTCGGCGAGAGCCGCGGTCGCCTGCGGCAGTCCGTTGGTGACGCTCACGGTGGCGGCGGGCAGCGCCACGAGCATGGCCGCGGTGCCGAGGATATAGGTCACGACGATCCCGAGCCCCGAGAGGGCCACGCCACGACGTAGCGTCGCCACCGGGTCGACGATCTCGTCTCCGAGCGTCGGGGCGAGTTCGAGCCCGGCGAAGGCAAACGTCATGGTGGCGAAGAGGCTCAGGACGGGCAAGTCGAGCACCCGGGGGACGAGCGCGCGCGCCGTGAAGGCCGTCGCGCTGCCGTGCCGCGCGAGAGACCAGGCCGCGAGCGCGACGAAGATGGCGGCTGGGACCCAGGTGCCGTAGGCGCCGAGGTTTTGGACCCACTTCCCCACCCGGAGGCCAACGAGGTTCATACCGAGCGCGATCCACAGCGAGCCGAGCGAGAACGCGGCCACGAACCAGCCGTTCTCGGCGAGCGGCACGGCCGCCGCGCCTCCGATGTAGGCCGCGATGGCGGCGCTCGTGAATAGCAGCGACGGATAATAGACCAAGTTGTTGACCCAGTAGCCCCAGGCCGCGAGAAACCCGTGTCGCGGACCGAACGCGCGTGTCACCCAGCGGTAGATCCCGCCCTCGCCGGCGTCGATGTCCGTGAGCTCGCGCACCGCCGCGGCCGACGGGAGGAAGAAGATGACCATAGCGAGCACCCACAGCCCGAGGCTCGCCGGCCCGATGCGGCCCGCAGTCGTGAGCCAGCGCAGTCCCACGATCGCCGTGATGTTGAAGAGCACGACATCCCGGAGCCGCATCACCCGCGGCAGCTCGTGGACGGCTCCGGGCGTCTCGGCGCGTTCCATGCTGGGGATCACGGCGTAGCGGGGTGGAGGCGTGCCGCGAGCCACCCGATGCCCGCGCCGAGCGCCGCGCCCGCTGCGACGTCGGTGGGGAAGTGCTTGCCCCCGGCGACCCGCAACGCCGACACAGCGACCGCGCCTCCGAAGAGCACGATCGCGTTGCGGGTGCGGTGCGGTAAGTGTTCTCGTCGAGCGATGGCGAAATACGTCGTCGCCGCCGCGAAGGCGAGCGCGGCGTGGCCCGAGGGGAAGGAGCGCCGGTTCTCGACGTCTGAGGCCGCGGCAGTGTCGCCCGTGACGTAGAGCACGGGTCGCCCCCGATGGAAGAGGACTTTGAGCCACTCGGTAGTGGCGAGCGACCAGGCGAGCGAGTTGGCGAAGACGACGACGTGGCCGCGAACCTGCGCGGCGCTCGCGCCTTCGAGCGAGGCAAGTCCCGAGAGTCCCGTAACGCCAACGAGCAGTACGTTGCTCGCGGTGTTCGCGGCGCCGGAGAATGTGTGCAGCGCGACGCGGTCGAGCGCGAAGAGGGTGCTGGGGTCGCAGGGCGCGCAGGGCGAGCGTCCGGTGGGAAGGCCCGCCGCCACGGGCACGAGCGCGAGCGCGCCTGCGGTCACGACGGACGGCGCATCCCACCACGTCACGCGGTAGCGGGGCGGGACGCGATCGGTCGCCGCCCGCTCGCCCTGCCCCGCGAGGGGCAGCGTGAGCGCGAGCTGGAGAGCGAGCGTGATGACCGAGCGGGGCATGGCCGTGGACTCGTGGAGTCGTGGGCGGTTCAAGTTATCGGCGTCGCGCACGTTCCGCTGACCGCGCGCATCTCCTGTGGCCTTGCAGTTATAGCTCACCGCGGCTAACCTGTAGGCTGCCGTTTCCACCCACACAGCTCCGGGGGCCCCGTGAACACCGAGACCCTGCAGCACGTCGCACTGTTCGACAAGTGCAAGAATTTTACAAAGGCCCGGGAGCTCCAGGCCTCGGGGCTGTATCCGTACTTCCGGCCGATTTCCCATTCCGAGGACACAGTCGTCGTCATCGAGGGCAAAGAGCGGATCATGATGGGCTCGAACAACTATCTCGGGCTCACTCACCATCCGGCGGTCCTGGCGGCGGCGAAGCAGGCGCTCGAGCGCTACGGGTCCGGCTGCACGGGCAGCCGGCTCCTGAACGGGACGCTTGATCTGCACGAGCGGCTGGAGCACGAGCTGGCACAGTTCTTCGGCAAGGACGCGTGCCTCGTCTTCTCCACCGGCTATCAGGCCAATCTCGGCCTCGTTTCCGGCCTCGTCGGCCGCGGAGACGTGGTGTTCTTGGACAAGCTCGACCATGCGTCGATCGTCGACGGGGCGAAGCTCTCCTATGGCGAGACCGTACGCTTCAGCCACGGCGACCTGCCCGGGCTCGAGCGGCGGCTGCAGCAGGTGCGCCCTGGCACAGGGTTGATGATCATCGTCGACGGCGTGTACTCGATGGAAGGCGACATTGCCGACGTCCCGAACCTGCTCAAGATCGCGCAGAAGTACGGCGCGGCGCTGGCGCTCGACGACGCGCACGCCGTGGGCGTGCTCGGTCCGCGGGGAGACGGCACGGCAGCGCACTTCGGGCTCAACGACGAAGTGGACATCATCGTCGGCACGTTCTCCAAGTCGCTCGCGTCGATCGGCGGCTTCGTGGCCGGCTCGGACAGCGTGATCCACTTCCTGAAGCACAATTCCCGTCCGTTGATCTTTACGGCGGCCCTCCCGCCGGCGAACACGGCCCGGGTGCTCGCGGCGCTCGACGTCCTGCAGCGCGAGCCGGAGCGGCGCGAGTGTCTGTGGCAGAACACCCGTCGCCTGCAGACGGGCTTGCGCGGGCTCGGCTTCGACGTCGGGCCGACGCAGACCCCCATCGTTCCGGTCCTGATCGGCCCGCTCGAGAAGACCTTCCTCTTCTGGCGGCAACTGTTCGAGGCGGGCGTGTTCACGAACCCCGTGGTGCCGCCGGCGGTGCCGCCGTCCCAGTGCCGGTTGCGCACGAGCCTGATGGCGACGCACACGGCGCAGCAGATCGACCACGCGTTGGAGGTGTTCGCCCGGCTCCGCACCGAGCTGGGGGTTATCTGAGCTCTCTCGAGATCGCGCCCGTCACCGACGGGCGCGATCTTGAGCGCTTCATCGCGTTCCCCTACGAGCATTACCGCGGCGACCCGCTCTGGGTGCCGCCGTTGCGGATGGACGTCCGCACACTCCTCACGCCGCGCAAGAACCCTTTCTTTGAGCACGCTGAGCTGCAGGCCTTCCTCGCGCGCCGCGACGGCCGCGTGGTCGGTCGGATCGCGGCGATCAAGAACGACGCCCACACCCGCACCCACGGGGACCGGGTCGGCTTTTACGGCTTCTTCGAGGCGGTGAACGAGCAGCCGGTGGCGGATGCCTTGTTCGCGGTCGCGGCGCGCTGGGTGCAGGAGCGGGGCTTTCGCGTGTTGCGGGGGCCGATGAGCCCGTCGATCAACGACGAATGCGGACTGCTCGTCGACGGGTTCGACACGCCGCCGACGCTGATGATGCCGCACAATCCAGCGTACTACGTCGCGCTGCACGAGCGCTCTGGCTTCACGAAGGCGAAGGACCTCCTGGCGCTCGTGAGCCCGGGGAGCGAGGTGCCGGAGCGCATCACGCGGGTGGCTCACGTGCTCGCCGAGCGGCGGGGGATCAAGCTCCGGCCGCTGAACCTGAAGCGTTTCCGGGAGGAAGTCGACCTCATCAAGGCGCTGTACAACCAGGCCTGGGAGAAGAACTGGGGCTTCGTGCCGCTGACGGAGGCGGAGATCGACCACTTGGCGAAGCAGCTCAAGCCGATCGTCGAGCCCGACTTGATCTGCTTCGCGGAGCGCGAGGGTCGGGTGATCGGCTTCGCCGTCGCCCTGCCCGATCTCAACGTGGCACTCAAGCACAACCCCTCCGGTCGCGTCTACGGCCTTCCCAAGGTTCTCTGGTACGCGCGCAAGGTCCATCGCTGTCGCATCTTGTTGCTCGGGCTGCTCAAGGAGTACCGCGTGAGCGGCGTGGACGCCCTGATGTATCACTGGATCTGGACCAAGGGGCTGGCCCACGGTTACACCTGGGGCGAAGCGGGCTGGATCCTCGAGGACAACGCCGCCATGCTGAACGGGGCGCAGCAGCTCGGGTTTCGTCCGTACAAGACCTATCGGATCTACGACAAGTCGGTGTGAAGGCGTTCGTCACCGGCGGCACGGGGTTCGTCGGGGCGCATCTCGTGCAGGCACTGTGTGCACGGGGCGACACGGTGACGTGTCTCGTGCGCTCGCCCGAGCGCGCTGCGGCGCTCGGCTGGCGGGCGGTGCGCCTGGTGCAGGGCGACTTGGAGGACCGGGCCGCGCTGCGCGCCGGGGCGGCGGGCGCGGAGGTGATCTATCACGTCGCCGGTCGGATCAGCGCGCCGAGCGCGGCGGCGTTCATGCGGGCGAACCGCGACGGCACGGCGCACCTGCTCGAAGTCGCGTCCGAGCAACCGCCACGGCGCTTCGTGCTGGTGTCGTCGCTCGCGGCGGGGGGCCCTACGGCACCGGGACGGCCGATCGACGAGTCGAGCCCGCCGGCGCCGGTCACACCCTACGGCGAGAGTAAGCTCGCTGCCGAGGTATTGGTACGGAAGGCGACGGCGCTGTCGTGGACCATCGTGCGACCGCCGACCGTGTATGGCGAGCGGGACCGCGAGTTGTTGAAAGTGTTCAAGCTGGCGCGCTGGGGCGTGGCGCCGGTGTTTGGTGACGGGTCGCAGGAACTCTCGGTCATCTATGCGGGGGACTTGGCGGCGGCGCTCGTGGCCGCGACGGCGCCGGGCGCGGCGAATCGCGTGTATTACGCGGCCGATCCCGCGATCACCACGAGCGCGGCGTTGGTGCGCGCCATCGGTCGCGCGGTGGGCCGGGAGCCGCGGGTCGTGCCGCTGCCCGGCGTCCTCGCCCGCGGCCTATTGCGCGTGATCGGCACCCTGGCGCACCTTGCCGGTCGGGCGACGCTCTTGTCGGCCGACAAGGCGGCCGAGTTCCTCGCGCCGGCCTGGACCTGCCGGCCCGAGGCGTTGATCCGGGACACCGGCTGGCGCCCGGCCACTGATCTGGAGACGGGGTTACGGCGAACGGCGCAGTGGTATCGGCAGGCGGGGTGGCTGTGACGGCGGGGAGGCGCTCGCCGGTGGCGGCCGTGCGCGCGGTCCTCGCGCGCCTCACGGCGACCGATCTCGTGACGCTCTTGTATCTCGCGGTTGCGACAGCGGCCGTGCTCGCGTTCTCCGGGGCCGACCACGCCGGGTGGGACTTACTCCTCACCGCGCACGCGCTGATAGTCGTGCTCGTGCTCCTCGCCCCCGCCGCGCGCGAGGCCGGGCCGGTGGGCCGGTTTCTCGGCGATTGGTACCCGATGCTGCTCCTGGGCGGCCTGTACGCCGAGGTCGGCGTGCTCAACGTGGATCTCGCCTATCAGCACGACCTCGCGATCCAGCGGCTCGAGTTCTGGGTGTTCGGCTCCCAGCTCTCCTATCGCTGGATCCGCGAGATGCCGAATGTGCTGCTCTCGTCCTTGCTGCACGGCTGCTATCTCGCCTATTACGCGATCTTGTACGCGTCGCCGCTCGGCCTGTGGCTCCACGGGCAGCGGGGGGCGGCGCGGCGCACGATCTTCGCGGTGATGGTGACGTTCTACCTGTGCTACGTGGTGTTCCTGTTTTTCCCCGTGGCGGGGCCGCGCTACGCCTTCGAGCCCGCGCATAACGCCGCCACGAGCGTGTGGGCGGCCCGGGCCACCCAGTGGGTCCTCGACCGGGGCGATTCCTGGGGGGCGGCGTTCCCCTCGTCGCACGTGGCGGCCGCGGTGGTGGCGGCCGTGTGCGCGTTGCGCTACTGGCGCACCTTAGGGTTGGTGCTCGCGCCGCTCACGATCGGGCTCGTCTTGTCGGTGGTCTACGGCCAGTTCCACTACGCGGTGGACGCGCTGGCGGGGCTCGTCGTGGCGGCCGGGGTGCTCGTCTCGCAGTGGGTCTACCGCGCGGCGCCGGCGAGCGCTCGCGCGGTCGTCGCGGAGCCCCGGCTCGAGGCGAGCGACCTCACCACTACGCCTTGAGACCCGCCGCGGCGCGCGACGCGACGGTGTCGAGATCGCCGCCGAGCGCGTCCATCGTCTGCTGGAAGCGGCAATCGATGACGAGCAATCCCACCACGTAGGCCGTGAGATTGACGACGAACACCACCTGGAAGATCAGCGGGTAGGGCAGCCACACGCCGAAATAGAGGGCGAAGCGCTTGACGCCGGGGTCGAGTTTCGAGCGATCGGCGATGCTCGTCATCAGGGCGATCGCGGCGAGTGCGAGGAGCACGAGGCGCCACGAGACGACCCCCGCCCCCGCGAACCCCGCGAAGATGACGGCTTCGGAGAGACGATCGACGATGGTATCGAGCCGCCGGCCTTCGGGGGACGCGAGGCCGTATTCGCGCGCGATGCCGCCGTCGATCCCGTCGAGCACCTGGCCGAGGGCCATGAGCCCGAGTCCCCAGCCGAGTCGGCCGAGGGCGACGGCCGCACCGGCGGCCGCGCTCGCGCCGAACGCCGCCCACGTGACCTGGGCCGGTGAGAGGCCGAGGGTCACGTGACAGAATCGCAGCACGGGGCGGATAGCGCCGTCGAGCCCCCGCCCGAGTGCGGGGGCGAAGTCATACATGGTGGCGGTACCAGTAGAGCGCCCCGAAGCTCGCGGCGAGGGTCGCGAAGAGGACGCCTTCCTTGAGTTTGTCAGGGAGCGTGGTGAGCCAGCCGCGCGTGACCCACGCCGAGTAGGGGTAGAAGGGCATCTTCTCGAAGCGCACGCTGTAGTCCATCGCCACGTGGATCGCGAAAAAGACTAGCGGCACCGCGGTGCCGAGAAAGAGGCACAGGGGGACGATCCACAAGAGCGCGACGGGTTCCTGGAGGGAGGAGCGCCAGTAGTAGCCCCGCTTGTCGTGCAGCCCGATCGCGCGCAGGTAGAACGGCGCCTTGATGGCGTGATCGACGTCCACGCCCACGCCGAACGCGTAGGCGAGGAGGCGTTCGCGGCCGTGGAGACCCATAGCTTCGACGCCCAGGGTGGTGGCGAGGAGGTGCGTCACGATCGTCATGGGGCGGTGGCCCCCGCGGCCGCGGTGCGCCGCCCGGCCAGCCAGATGAGCCCGACCCCTACGCCGATCCAGACCAAGTCGCGCACGCGGCTCACGATGGCCGTGTAGACGCCGAGCGCGGGGTCGAGCCCCAGCAGCTGGAACAGGATGTACAACGAGCCTTCTTTCGTTCCCAACTCGAACGGCACGACGAAGAGCACATTCTGGACGAGCTGCGTGAGGCCGCCGATCGCGTAGGCGCGCCAGTAGCCGAGGTCGAGGCCGACAGAGCGGGCGATGAGCAGGTACTCCACCATGAACAGGCAGCGGCTCGCGTATTCGAGCGCCAGCGCCTGGGCAAAGCGGCGCGGGTGCGCGTGGTAGAACTGAGTGATATGGTCGTCCATGGCGGCGAGCGTCGCGCGTCGGGGCTCGAGGCGTCGGGCGAGCCCCTCGGCGAGGGGGAGTCGCTGGAGGACGTTGAGCGCGCTCTCGAGCCCGCCGCGGCGGTGCCCGGTGAGGACCAGCAGGGTCAG
>DATLKW010000151.1:0-4785 GCA_035538175.1 Gemmatimonadales bacterium
CGCGACCTCCAGTTCGTGCGCATCAACGGCACCCTCGTCGGCGGCTTGGTCGGCCTCCTGATCTACAGCGTGTGGCACCTCTGGCGCTGACACCCTGGGGCGCGGCCGGGGAGCGCGTGGCCTTACCGATAGCATCACCCGCTTGAGGGCGCCCCAGGGCCCCTAACGGGCGGTCGGCTCCGTTCGGCCCGATCGCGCGCGGTTTGTGGGGGCGCGCAAAGCGCGACGTGCCGCGGACTTGCCAGGGATGCCGTCGAGGGCAAATCTTGCTGTACTCCTGCTGGGGACGTGACCGTGGGCGTGTGGGACGAAACCCTTGCGCGGGCCAAGCGCACGCTTCGCCTCGACAGCGTACGCAGTAAGGTCGTGGCGCTCGCCGCGGTCGCGATGCTCTTGCCCCTCCTCGCCACGCTCCTCTCCACCAGGCGCGCCGAGCCGCCGCTCAGCGACAGCGTCACCCACGAGTTGGGGAACGTGAGTGCCGAGGCCGCGCGGCTGACGGACGCGTGGGTCGATGAGCGGCTGGCCGACCTGCGGGCTACGGCGAACTCGTACGTCGTCTCCGAGAACCTCGCGCGCCTCGGCCGGGGCGGCCAGAGCGCCCAGGCGCTGACCCGCCTGCGCGAACACATCAATGCGGCCCGCGAGCGGTGCGCGGGGTGCGAAACGCTCGTGGTCGCCGACGCGCGCGGCCACACGGTGGCCGCGAGCGCGGGCCGGACCGGCGGCATGCAACTCGGGGACCGCGTGAACAGCCTGCGGACGGGCGATGCGATCCTCGGGGAACCGGCGTGGGACGCCGGGCTGGGGAGACCGGTCGTCGTCCTCGCCGTGCCGGTGCGGGATGCGGACGGACGCCTCGTCGGCGCCCTCAGCGGGAAGGTTAGTCTGCGCGCCATTGGCGAGCTGCTGCAGCGTCTCCCCCTGGGCCCACAGGGAGACGCCTTCTTGATGACCGACCAGGGCAAGGTGGTCGCCGCCGCCCGAGGGAGCGCCGCCGAGCTCATGCACACGCGCCTCTCCAAGCCTACCCTCGAAAGCCTCTATGAGAAGGAAGACACGGTCGTGACCTATCGCCGGGGGGACGGGCTCGAGGTCCTCGGGACGGTACGGCGCGTCTCACGACTCCGGCTCGCGGCCGTGGCCGAGCTGCCGCGCACCGAGGCGGGTCGCGCAAGCACGTCGCGCCCTGGCGCCGGACCGATCGTCGCTGCCTTGGTGGTGGGCGCAGCGATGCTGGCCGGCGGTCTCGGTGTGCTCGTCCTACGGCCCATCGGGCGGCTCGCCGAGGCCGCCGCACGGGTGGCGAGCGGGGACCTGACGGTCGAGCTCCCAGCGGGGGGCGCCGGGGAGATCGGCTACGTGACGCAGGTCTTCAACAGCATGGTCGTGCGGCTGCGGGAACGCGAAGCCCAAGGGGAGCTCGAGCGCCTCTCCGTGACCGACGCGCTCACGGGGCTCTACAACCGGCGACACCTGATGGGCACCCTCGCCAACGAGGTGCAACGCTCGCGCCGGCTGCGCCGGACGTTCTCCGTGTTGCTCGCCGACGTGGATCACTTCAAGCAGTACAACGACGCCCACGGCCACCTCGTAGGAGATGCAGTGCTCGTGAAGGTGTCCGAAATCCTGCGGAAAATGACCCGGGCCGTGGACTCGGTGGCCCGCTACGGCGGCGAGGAGTTCGTCGTCATGCTGCTCGAAACGACCATCGCCACTGCGGCGATCGTGGCGGAGCGCATCCGTGGCCGCGTGGCCGAGGAAACATTCGAAGGCGGGTCGATCACGCTGAGCGTGGGGGGCGCCGAGTATCCAACCCACGGCGACACCCCCGAGGAGCTCATCGCCAGCGCCGACGCCGCCATGTACCGCGCGAAGAGCGAAGGGCGCAACCGCGTCGCGCTCGCGCATGAGGCAGCCGTCCCCCGCGAACGCGAGAAACGCAAGCGCCGCTAGCGCTGTTTGATGAACGTCCCGTCCCTGAGCTCGGCGTACGCGCGCCGCAGCTCCTCGGGCGAGTTCATCACGATCGGCCCCTGCCACGCGACCGGCTCCCGCAGCGGGCGGCCGGAGACGAGCAGGAACCGGATCCCGGCCTCACCGGCGCGCACCGTGATCTCGTCGCCCGAGTCGAAGAGGATCAGCGAGCGATTGCCGGCATCGTCACGAGTCACGCCGTCCTGACTCCCATCCCCCACCCACTCGGTGAGGACGCCGCGCGGGGTGGAGGCGTCCCGGAACGAGCCGCTCCCCTCGAACACGTACGCGAAGGCGTGGCGCGATGCTTCCACGGCGAGGGTCTTCCGCACGCCTGCGGGGACCCACACATCGAGGTAGCGCGGGTCTGCAGCCACCCCCTCGACGGGGCCGGTCTTCCCCCAGAACTCGCCGCAGATCACGCGCACGCGCGTACCGTCGTCGTCCACGATCTCGGGAATGTCCGCCGCCCCAATGTCCTGATAGCGCGGCCGGGTCATCTTCAGGGCGGCGGGGAGGTTCGCCCACAATTGGAAACCGTGCATCCGACCCTCCGCGTCCCCTCGCGGCATCTCCTGGTGCAGAATCCCCGAGCCGGCCGTCATCCATTGTACGTCCCCCGTGCCGAGCGTCCCACGGTTGCCGAGACTGTCGCCATGATGCACCGAGCCGCCCAGGACATAGGTGATCGTCTCGATCCCACGATGGGGGTGCCACGGGAATCCGGGAAGGTAGTCCTCAGGATGTTCATTCCGGAAATCGTCGAGCAGGAGGAACGGATCGAACTCCTCGGTCTTGCCGAACCCGAAGGCGCGCCGCAGCTTCACGCCAGCTCCCTCGATCGTGGGCTGCGATTGGGTGATGATCTTAACCGGCCGAATCGACATTGTCCCTCCCCGTGGTGACTTGCACCTACCATTAACAAAACCGCGGCGGGTTCCCGAGGCTCGATCGGCGGCGCCTCGTTGAAGCCCCGGTTCTTCTCGTCTCCCGCCCAACTCCGCGCTTGGCTCGAGCGTCACCACACTACGGCCCAAGAGCTGTGGGTGGGCTACTACAAGCGCGACTCGGGCAGACCTAGCGTCACCTGGCCCGAATCGGTAGACCAGGCCTTGTGCTTCGGATGGATCGACGGGATCCGCAAGAGTCTCGGCCCCATGAGCTACGCGATCCGCTTTACCCCGCGCCGGCGCGACAGTACGTGGAGTATGGTCAACATTCGGCGTACCGGCGTGCTCAAGCGGCGGGGCCTGATGCTTGCGGCCGGCCTTAGGGCATTCGCCGCGCGCCAAACGTACCGCTCCGGGCTCTACTCCTACGAACAGCGACCGGCGAACTTGCCGCTCCGCTACGCCCGCGTCTTCCGGCAGCACGGGGCTGCCTGGGCCTTCTACCGCGCCCAGCCGCCGGGGTACCGGCGCATCACCACGTGGTGGATCGTCAGTGCCCAGCGGGAATCTACGCGGCTCCGACGCCTCAAACAGTTGATCGCGGACTCGGCGCGCGGACTCCGCCTCGCGGCGCTGAGACGTCCTGCACGCCGCTGAGCGCTGCGCGGGCAATCGGAGTACTGTCCACAGCAGAGTCCGGACCCGAACTGAGCCCTCTAGCGCCGGGGCCGGGCGTCCTCTAGCGTTCCGGCCTATGAATACACACCTGGGGTGGGCGCTCCTGGCCCTGGCCGTGACGCACGGTTCCGGCGGGAGTCGGGCGAGTGTCAAGACGCGAGAGGTAGAATACCGGCAGGGCGGGATCGTCCTGCAAGGGGTCATCGCGTGGGACGACGCGCTGCGCGGCAAGCGGCCCGGGGTCCTCGTCGTCCACGAGTGGTGGGGCAACAACGAGAATACCCGTAACCAAGCCCGGCGGCTGGCCGAAGCGGGCTACGTCGCCTTCGCGCTGGACATGTACGGCAAGGGGAAGATCGCGACGCATCCCCAGGACGCCCAAGCCTTCGTGGCTGAGTTGACGAAAGACCCAGCCCTCGTCGCGGCGCGGTTCAACGCAGGGCTCGAGCAGCTGAAGCAGGATTCCCACGTCGACTCGACGCGGCTCGCGGCGATCGGTTACTGCTTCGGCGGTGGCGTCGTCCTCGAAATGGCTCGCGCCGGCGCGAACCTCGCCGCCGTCGTGTCGTTCCACGGGGCGCTCGCCCCGAAAACACCAGCTGCGCCCGGAAGCGTGAAAGCGCGAGTCCTCGCGCTCACGGGGACTGCCGACCCCTTTGTCCCGCCCGAGCAAGTGGACGCGTTCAGACGCGAGATGCAAGCCGCAGGCGCGCGTTTCGAGGTCGTCACCTACCCGGGCGCCAAGCATGGCTTCACCAATCCCAACGCCGCTCAGTACGGCATGCCACAGTTAGGCTACGATGCGAACGCCGACCGCGAGTCGTGGGCCGCGATGCTGAAGCTGTTCCGGGAGGTCTTCTCCTGACCCCGGCCTCGCTGGGCTAGGCCGCGCCTAGAACAGCACGAACCTGCCGCCGCCGGTCGTGAGGACGACGAGGTTCATGAGGAGTAGCATCAGATCGTAGTGCCACCCGTAGCTGGCGTGTCCCCAAAATCCGGTCTTCCACACGAAGACCTTCTTCTGTATCGCCCCCAGCATGATCGCGATCAGGCCGAGCGCGGCGATTTGGGTGAGGATCCCAAGCGCCACGCCCGCACCCCCGAGCACCTCACCCGCCCCGAGCACGATCGTGAATTCCCGGCTCGCGTCGATGCTCTTGGCTCGCTCGGTCGGGTGCGTGAGGTGACTCCAGCCACTCGCGAAGAACACGCTGGCGATCATGAAGCGGAGGAGCAGCAG
>DATLKW010000152.1:0-2950 GCA_035538175.1 Gemmatimonadales bacterium
AGGGCGCGGGTCGCGGCCGTGGCGCTGGCGGCGCGGTAGCGACGCGGGCGCCGCAGCCGCCTGGCCCGCCGGAAGATCTCGTGGTCGGTGAGCACGCGCAGGCCGGGCAGGACGAATCCGCCGTCGAGCGCGCCCACGACCAGCGTCGCGCGCTCACTGTCCAGCAGCTCCTCGAGCCGCTCGAGTTGCCCCTCGTTGTCGCACAGGATGACAGTGGGCGGCTCGCCCCTGACGAGCTGGCGCAGGCGCCGGATGTCGCGATCCACGGGCTCCGGCGGGGCGAGCGGGAACCGCGTCGTCTGGTCGGGAACGTTGAGCGCGAGGCGCGGGAATCCGGCGAGCCGTTCAAGCCAGGCTGACGGCTCGAGGTAGAGCGCTTCGCGGGCCGGGGCATCTTCGCCGAGCCGCCGCGCCACGTCGAGATGATGCGCCACCTCCGCCCAGGCGCGCGCCACCTCCGCGGCGAGCGCGGACTCCTGCTCGAGGAGGACCAGCGCGTCGGTGGGGAGGAACTCGAGGAGGGAGGACCGCATGTGCTCGCCCCCGCCCCCGCCCCCGCCCGCTCCTGCCCCGGTAGCGGTCCCCTCGATCTTCACGGGAAGAATCGTGATGCGCCGAATCGGCTCGCCCGATCGCTGCGAGTCCAAGTCGAACGTCCGGAGCGAGGCGATCTCGTCCCCCCACCACTCGATGCGCGCCGGCGCCGCCATGCCGAATCCGTACGCGTCGAGGATACCGCCGCGCACGCTGAACTGAGCGACCTCCGTAACGGTCGGCACGCGTGTGTAGCCCATGGTCTCGAGTCGCCCGACGACGTCGCTGAGCGAGGCCCGCGGCCCCGGGGCGCTCGTGCCGGGGGTCGCCACTTCCAGCACGAGGCGCGTCGTGTCGAGGGCGGCGGGAACAGCGGTCCGCTCGGCGGTCGCCCGTGCCGTGGTCACGAGCACGCGGACGCGACCCGAGAGGAGCGCCTCGAGGGTCTCGATGCGTTCGCCGGCGATCTCGACGTGCGGCTCCTCGGCCCCGAGGGCTTCCCGCTGGGGGTAGAGGGCGGCGCTGTCGCCGATCAACGCTTGGAGATCAGCGAGCCAGCGCTCTGCGTCGGTCGGCGTGGCCACCACGACGACGAACACGCGGCTCGGAAGGCGGCGCGACAGCGCGGCCACGAGGACCGCGGGGCTTGAGCCCGGGAGTCCGCCCAAGCCGAGGCGCTCGCCCGCTGGCGGCAGGGCGGCTGCGAGCGCCTGGGTCGCCGGGAGTTCGTCGACGCGATCGAGGAGGAAGGGGAGGGGCATTACCGCGTGAACGTCGCGAAGCCGAGCTCGGCAGCCGCGACGAGCAACGCGAGGAGGAGGAGCGGGCCGCTCATGTCAGCGCGCTCAGTGCCCGTGAAGCGGGCGCGGGCGAACCCGTCGGCGTCCAAGACCTCCGCGCCGAGCACGTCGTGCACGAGGCCTGCGGACGCGGGCGTGAGATCCGATTCGCGCGGATCCGTGCCGTAGACGGTCGCCCCGACGGTATCGCTGCCCCGGATCGCGAAGCTCACCATGGGCACGCCTTCCGCGTCGGTGACGGGTGCCTCGCCGCGCGCCAAGCGGTTGACGAGCGCGTCGACGAACGGCACGAACCCCGACCGGGCAGGGAGGGCCGTCCAGGCGGTGTCGAGCCGGCTGCCGACGAGGAGCAGGGCGCCGTCGCGCACGAGCCAGGGCTCGTCGTTCACCGTGGCGAGCACGGTGTCGGCGTCGCTGCCGCGCGAGGGAGCGCGCGTCGGTTCCAGGCGGTAGCGGCGCGTGACCGGAACGCCCGCGATCTCGCGCACCCCCGGGGCGGTGATCGGTCCTGGCGTTCCCGGGGCCGCGAGGCGCCAGCGCGCGCCCCGCGCCGCGAGCGCCCGGTTCACCTGGCCGACGAGCGCGGGCTCGGCGGGCGGCAGGACGACGTTGACCGCCGCGCCCGTAGGTCCGCGGTCATCGATCCGCACGCCTGGCCCGGGGCGGACGCGTCCCGCTTGCTCGAGCACGGTGAGCGCGGCGGCCACGAACGGCCCAGCCTCGCTCGCGGCCGTCGCGCCGGCGGGCGGCGCCTCGCGCCAGGCGAAGAGGCGCCGGTCGTCCCCTCGCAACTCGTCCGCCTCGAGGGTGGCGTCGCCCACCCACCACCCTGGTCCGAGGACCGGGAGCGGGACGGACACCGTCGATCCGGGGGCGCCGAGGGCGCGCCCCACTTCGCGACCGCGAACGTGCACGGTCACCGTCGTGGGCCCCGCACCGGGCGTTCCAGTCACGCCAACGCTCACCGCCGCCGCGGCCACCCGTACCACGCCGACACCCCGGTTCGCAGGCGCCTCGGTGGGCGGCGCCAGCGCGAGCACCCGCACGCCCCCGCCCAGCCTCACGCGCCCCGGGCCGAAGGCAGTGCGCTGCAGATCGCTCACGACGTGCACCTCGCGGCCCGCGAGGGGCTCCGCGTCAACGAGCCGTACGCCGTCGCGCACCGCGGCCGTCAAATCGAGTCGGCGGAACGAGACGCGGGCGCTGTCCACGGCTGTCACCAGCGCCTCGCGCGTGCCTGCGCGAGCCACGCCGTCCGCGAGCACCAACCACAGGCGATCCGACGTGCTCGAGGCCGCGAGCGAGCCGCGGGCAACGGCGCGCAGCCGATCGAGCACGGGATGTCCGTCCACGACGGCGCCCGAAGACAGCGAGTTGTCGAGGATGACGACGAGGGCCGTGGGCTGGTGGGCCGCCGCTCCGGTTACCCGTGCGCGCACGAAGGGGCGCGCGGCGGCCAGCACGATCAGCGCGACCAGCGCGGTGCGCAGGAGCAGCAGGAGCAGGTGGCGCAGTTTGAGGCGCCGCGCGCTCTGGCGCTCCGCTTCGCTCAGGTAGCGCAGCGGAGGGAAGTCCGCTTCGGGCGGCACGCGGCGGTCGAGCAGATGGAGGAGCGC
>DATLKW010000153.1:0-3401 GCA_035538175.1 Gemmatimonadales bacterium
CGCAGAGCCACAAACCCCCCAGAAACGCCCCGTCTCGGAGCACCGTCCCCCGACTGGTAACGAGTCGCCAACCCGCTGGAAAGAAAAAGCCTACAGTCCTCCAAGAGAGGACTGCAGGCGAGTGGAGGCGCGGGGAATCGAACCCCGGTCCGAGAATGACTCCGAAGCCGCTACTACGTGCGTAGGCGAGGCTTTGGCGGTCTCACCACCACGGCGCCTCGCCCGCCGCGGCGGCAACAAGCCCTTAGAAACTCTCGCGCGACCCGTTCGGGCCCCAGGTCACACCAGCCCGATTTTGCGATACGTGAGCGCCGCCTCAGGCGGGCTGCCACTCACGCAGGTGCGTGAAGCCGAAGCTTACGCAGCCAGTGCCAATTCAGAGTTGGCAGTTATGAAGTTTGCCAGTGGTTTAACCAGGTGACTGACAACCTGGGCACGCAGCGACTCCCTCGCCAAACCCGTCGAAACCTGTCGCCCCCAAGACCTTGCGCGACGAGCGAAACCTAGCGGGCCGACGGCGCTTTTTCAACGCGATTGCGCCCCGCCTGCTTCGCACGGTAGAGCGCCGCATCCGCCGTGCTCCGCAGGTTCTCCAAATCCTGGACCGTATCCGGGTACGCGGCAACACCACACGAGATGGTGAGCGCATACGGCTCCCCCCGCCACCGCCACGCGGTGCCGTCCACGGTCGCTCGGATCCGGCCGGCCACCTCGAGCCCGACCTCAATCGGCGTGTGCGGCATCCAGATCGCGAATTCCTCCCCCCCGATCCGTGCCACGAGATCGTTGTCCCGCACGGCCTGGCGGAGGATGTCCGCCACGTGGCGCAGCGCCGCATCACCAGCTTGGTGCCCGAGCGTGTCGTTCAGGCGCTTAAAGTGGTCGATGTCGGCGAACACGAGCGTCACGATCGTCGGCGGTTTGCCCTGGGCCACGACGAACTTGCGATCGAACTCGCGCCGGTTAGCAAGGCCGGTGAGCGGATCTCGGACCGCCCGCTGCTCGGCCTCGTGCACCGCCCGGGCCGCCGCGAGACGCGAGCCCAATTCGGCCACCACCCGCTGCAACAGATCCGCCACCGGCGTCGCGGGTGGGACGGGTGGCCCCGTCACCACGAGCGCGCCGATCACGAAGTTCCCGTCCCGTAAGGGATAGGCCGTGCCCGCGCGCTCGCTCTTGCGCCGGTCGGCGATCGCGGCGCCGAAGATGTCGTCAGCGCCCTTCGTCGCCACCGGCACGCCTGCCTGAATGGCTCGCATGACGGGCGCCTCGGATGGCACACTCAAGCGATCGAGCCGCGCGTCCACGCCCCCCGACACGGCCACCACCCGGCCGCCGGACCCGCCACCCACCGCGGGCAGCACGATGGCCGCCCCGCGCTGCGCGACGTGCTGCGCCATCTCCACGCCGGCCTTCGCGATCCCCTCGAGCGTCTGCGTGCCGCCCGCGATCGCCGCCAACTGCTTGGAAACGAGCTGCGCGGGTTGCTCAGCGGACTCCGAGAGTTGGACGAGTCGCACGTTCGCGACCAGGCGACGCAACTCGTCCGCCACCGCTTCGGCGGTCTTCGCCGCCGGGGCGGGCGGAGGCAAGAGCAGTCCCGCCCCGAACGGGAAATCCCCGACCGCCACATAGCTCCCCGCGGGCTCGTGTGCGACGTGAGCGCGGCCGTCCACCGAGGCGAGCCGTACCAACGCCGAGCCACGCTCACGCGCGGGACGCGGCACGTCGGGGTCGGCGACGTCGAGCTCGCCGTCGATGAGCCCCACGATCCACGCCGCTGTCGCACCGTGCGCCCGGCGCAGGAGGTCGAGCATGTGCGCGAAGTCGGTGGGCCGCACGAGGGGGCCCTCGGCGAGCCAGCTCCGCACGAGCGGCCCGAGCGCGAGCCCCGTGGCGGCGAGGAACCCGCCGACCCCCGCGACCAGCGCCCACACGTCGGCCGCGACCACGGCGCGCACCACGGCCGCCAAGCCGAGCACGGCCAGGCCGCGCCCGACCCACACCCCCAAAGGGGGGAGCTTCATGTGTGATTGATGCGGCTTGCGGCGGCGGCGGCGCCGAACCCGTTGTCGATGTTCACGACGGTGACGCCCGCGGCGCAGGAGTTGAGCATACCGAGGAGCGCCGCGACCCCTCCGAACGACGCTCCGTACCCGACGCTCGTCGGCACCGCGATCACCGGCACCGAAACGAGCCCGCCCACCACGCTCGGCAACGCGCCCTCCATGCCGGCCACCACGATGATCACCGCGGCGCTGCGGAGCCGAGCCGTCTCGACGAGGACCCGGTGGATCCCGGCCACTCCCACGTCATTGAGCCGGTCGACGCGGTTCAAGAAGGCATGGGCCGTCACGGCCGCTTCTTCGGCCACCGGTAGATCGGCCGTGCCGGCAGTGACGACCAAGATGGTGCCGCGCCCGGTCGGCGCTGGCTCAGGGGCGGGCGCGAGGTAGACGGTGCGCCCGAGCTCGTTCACGTCCGCGCGGGGGAACCGCGCGGCGAGCGCGGCCTGATGCATCGGCTCGGCGCGCGTGGCGAGAAACGCCCCGCTCGCCGCCTCGAGACGCTCGGCGATCCCAAGGACCTGGGCAGGCGTCTTGCCCTGACACAGAATCACCTCCTGATGCCCCTGGGTGTGGGGCCGGAGGTGATCGATCGTGGCGAAGGGGAGGCGCTCGAAGAGCCGCCCCAGGTCGTCGACGGTCACGCCGCCTGCTCCACCGCCGTCCGGTCGAGGTAGGCCGCGAAGATCGCTTCCGCCTCCTGCATCGACTCGATCTGGAAGAGGCGCTCGCGCAACCCCGCCGCCCCCGGGACACCCTTCGTGTACCAGCCGAAGTGCTTGCGGAACTCGAGTGCCGTCTTGCGCGTGTCGCCCTGAAGCCGGAGCGCGAGCCGGGCGTGCTCAAGCGCCGTGGCGAACCGCTCCTCGGGGCTCGGGTCCGGCCGCTTGGGACGGCCCTCGAGCAGATCGCGCGCCTGCGCGAAGAGCCAGGGACTCCCGAACGAGCCGCGCGCCACCATCACGCCCGCCGCCCCGGTGTGGGCGCGCATCGCGATCACATCCTCGGGCGCCATTACATCCCCATTCCCGATCACCGGGATGTCGAGCGCTTCGACGACCCGCGCGATCTCGTCCCAGTTGGCCTTGCCGGAGAACATCTGCGTCCGCGTCCGGGCATGCAACGTGAGCGCCTGGGCCCCGGCCTCGCGACACTGGAGCGCGATCGCCACCGGGTCGCGCCGCGCCTCGTCCCAGCCGCTCCGGATCTTCACGGTCACCGGGAGATCGGTCGCTGCGCGCACCGCCCGGATGATGCCCTGGACCAGCCCCGGGTCCTTCAGGCACCCGGAGCCGCCGTTGTTCTTGACGACCTTCTTCACGGGGCAGCCGAAGT
>DATLKW010000154.1:0-4627 GCA_035538175.1 Gemmatimonadales bacterium
CGGGGTCGTCGCGGACTCTATTCCTTGTCGCGCTCCTCGCGTGGCCAGTTATCACCGCAGCGCCGGCGTTTGTCGCGGCGTTCGCCGCCGCATTGTTGCTCGGGCCCCGGCGCCCGAGCGAGGAACCATAGCGTGCCGAAGTGCCGGATGAGGATGCCCGCGCTGGGCGTTTGCGCCTCGCCCTGAGCTACCACACACTGCTGCACGTCGCGCGCGCCGTGCAGCGCGGACGCGGCGAGAATAGGACGGGCTCGGGTCTCTTTCAGCGGGGCGCGGCCGCGGCTCGCAGCACGCCGTGACGCTGGAGAATCGCGGTGACCTCGTTGAGTGGGATGGCCTCCACCGTGTGCCCGTTGCCCGACACGGTCGTGGCCATGAACAACGAGTTGTAGATCGCCTCTTCCGTCGCCTCCACCGTCGCGGGAAAGAGCGGCGACACCGCGTCGTTCCCGAGTTCGGTGAGGTTGAGCCGTCCGCCACCGCGTGAGCGGCGCACGGCCGGGTTCGTGGAAAAGGCGATCACGTAGTCCCCCGACCCGTTCTCGGCGAACGAGCCCGTCCGGCCGAGCCCGATGATCGCTCGCGCCGCGAGCCGCCGCAGGTTTCGGTCGGAGAGCGGGGCATCGGTGGCGACGATCATCATGATGGACCCCTTGCCACGTGCCGCGTCGGCCTCCCGACGAACGCCTCGGCGCCCCAGCTCCCGTCCCACCGGAACCCCGAGGATGTGCAGATCGCCCCCGAAGTTCGACTGGACCAGCACACCCACCGTCCAGCCCGCCAGCGAATCGGGCAACACCCGGGACGCCGTGCCGATCCCGCCCTTCCACGAAAACGCGATCGTGCCGGCCCCCGCGCCCACGGAGCCCTCGGCCACAGCGCCGGTGTCGGCCGCTTGCAGCGCGCGACGGACGTCGGCCGCGCTGATGGGGCGGGAGCGGATCGCGTTCAAGAGCCCGTCGTTCGTCTCCCCCACCACCGGGTTGATGGAGCGCACGCCCTCCATTCCCGGTTGGGCGAGCAGCACGTCCACGAGCGCGTCCGCCGCCCGCCAGACGCACAAGGTACAGGTGAGAAGAATGGGCGTCTCGAGCTCCCCCAGCTCAGCCACCTGGGTCACACCCAGGAGCTTGCCGAAGCCGTTGCCCACCTGAATCGCGGCCGGGACCCGGTCGAGAAAGAGGTTGCCGCCATGCGGCAGGATCGCCGTCACGCCCGTGCGCACGGAGTCACCGACGATCACGGTGGCATGGCCCACCCGCACGCCTCGCACGTCGGTGATGGCGTTGCGTGGGCCGGGCGGGATCGTCCCGGGCACGATGCCCAAGTCGCGCGCCCGCGCCCGCCCCTGGCCCGGAAGGGGCGCGATGAGCGCGAGCATGAGGCCGGCGGAGCCACCGTGCCAACCGAGCGCGAGACGGGCGCAGGCAAGCGTCACAAATCGTCCTGGGAAAGGTGAGGTGAGGCGAATCTAGCGGCACCCGGGCAGGGCTCAAGCCGGTGACCACCGAGCGCGAATGGCGATCGGCGACTGCGTGGGGAATTCGCTATCTTGAGCTCGGTCTCGATGCCGCGCGCTAGCGCGATGGCGTCGCGCTTCGGAACGCAAGGTGAGCGTCTCGAGGGCCTTCTTCACAGACCGGACACGCCATGAGTTACGCCACGCTGCTCGGCTCCGCCCTCTGGGCGCTGTTCGCCAACAAGATGCGCAGTCTCCTCACCGTCCTCGGCATCACGATCGGGATCGCGGCGGTCATCTGCGTCGTCGCGATCGGCCGGGCGGGACAGGCGCAGGTCGAGCGCCAGCTCAATAACCTCGGGGACAACTTCGTGTGGATCGAAGCTGGGGGCCGTGCCGTCAACGGCGTCCGCACCGGCACCCACGGGACCAAGACCCTGGTGCTCTCCGACGCCATCGCCATCAAGAATCAGATCCCCCTCATCAAGAGCGTGTCGCCGAACGTCGACGCCTCCGTCCAGATCATCTATGGCAACCAGAATTGGTACGCCACCTATCGCGGGGTCTCACCTGAGTACTTCGACATCAAGCGCTGGTTCGTCGACCAGGGCGCCGTGTTCTCCCAGGACGACGTCGATCGGGCGGCCGACGTCTGCGTCCTCGGCCGCACCGTGCGCGACCAACTGTTCGGCGCGGAGGACCCCATCGGCCGCGTGATCCGCGTCAAGAACCTTCCCTGCCGCGTCGTGGCCACGTTGCAGCCGAAGGGGCTCTCGGTCTCGGGCCAGGACCAAGACGACACGCTCATCCTCCCCTACACGACTGCGATGAAGAAGCTCAAAGGCATCACCTGGCTCGATGACGTCCTCTGCTCGGCGGTGTCGGCGGATATGATCAAGCCCGCGGGGCAAGCGGCCGCGGCCCTGTTGCGCGAGCGCCACCACCTGCGGCCGGAAGAGGAAGACGACTTCAACATCCGAAACCCCGAAGACATCATCAAAGCGCAAATCGAGGCGAGTCACACCATGACCCTCCTCCTCGTGGCGATCGCGTCGATTTCGCTCGTGGTGGGCGGCATCGGGATCATGAACGTCATGCTCGTCTCGGTGACCGAGCGCACGCGCGAGATCGGCCTCCGCGTCGCCGTCGGCGCCCGGCGCCACGTGATCCAGCTTCAGTTTCTGGGCGAATCGGTCATGCTGAGCCTCGTGGGAGGCGCCGGAGGGACCCTGCTCGGCATCGCGGCGTCGCTGTTCGTCGGGCGCGCGCTGGGGTGGCCGACACAAATGTCCGCCGATGCGCTCCTCGTCGCGGTCACGTTCTCGATCGCCGTCGGCATCTTCTTCGGCTACTACCCGGCTCGCAAGGCGTCGCTGCTCGACCCGGTCGAGGCCCTCCGGTACGAATGAGCGCGCTCGACCCGCGGAGCGTGATCGCGTTCGTCACCGCCCGCCAACATCGCTGGCCCGTCCTCGGGGCCCTCGGCGTACTCCTCGTCCTCATTACCGCGCTCGGCGTCCGCCGGGGCGACTCGGTCCAGTACCTGACCGCCAAGGTGCAGCGCGGCCAAATCCGCGACGCCGTCGACGCCACGGGCACCGTCAACGCGGTGATCACCGTGCAGGTCGGGTCCCAGGTCTCCGGCACCATCGCCAAGCTGAACGCCGACTTCAACACCCGCGTGCACAAGGGCGACGTCATCGCCCTCATCGATCCGTCCGTGCTCGAGGGCACGCTGCGGCAGGTCACGGCCGACCTCGAGACGGCCAAGGCCAGCGTCGCTGTGGCGAGCGCCGACTCGGCGAAGGCCGCGGCTCTGCTCGGGCAGGCGAAGGCCGATTACGACCGCGCCCGCGCGATGGCCGCGAACGGGGTCGTCACCCAACAAGAGCTCGACATGCACACGGCGACCTACGAGTCGGCCCGCGCCTCGGCTGACGCGGCGGCGGCGGGCGTGGTCCAAGCGCGGGCGCAGGTGAGCCAGAAAGACGCGGCGCTCGGGGTGGCCCGCACGAACTTGGGCTATACCACCATCCGCTCGCCGATCGACGGCATCGTCGTCGCCCGGAACGTCGACGTGGGCCAGACCGTGGCCGCATCCCTACAGGCCCCCACGATCTTCACGATCGCCCAGGACCTGACCCAGATGCGGGTGTATGCCAAGGTCGATGAGTCCGACGTCGGGCGCATTCGGGCGGGGCAACACGTCGACTTCAAGGTGGACGCGTTCCCGAAGGACACCTTCAGTGGGTCGGTGAGTCAAATTCGGATGAACCCGACGACCGTCCAAAACGTCGTCACCTATGACGTCGTCATCGACTTCGCGAACCCCGATCTGAAGTTGTTTCCGGGCATGACGGCGTACGTCACGATCCCCGTCGCCACTGCGGCGGACGTGGTCAAGCTGCCGAACGCGGCGCTCCGGTTCCGCCCCCCGCTGTCCCCCGAAGCGATCCGCGCCCTGTACGCCCGCTACGGCCTCGAGCCGCGAGCGACGGAATCCCATCAGGCGGCGAGCGGGCCAGCCGCCCCCCAGGCCGCGCTCGCCTCCGAGCTGCATGCCTCCGGGTTCGCGCGCGACGACTCGGCGTCGCGCGCCGAGCCCGACGGCGCCGTCGTGTGGAAGCTCGCCGCCGGCCCGACCATCGTCCCGGTCCGGGTGACCCTCGGAATCACCGACCACGCCTATACCGCCGTGCTCAACGGCGCGGTGCAGCCGGGCGACGACGTGGTCACCACCGCCCTGACGACGCGGGCCATCGGTCCCGGCGCCCCCGGGCTGCGGCGCTGACCGGCGCCCCCCGACCCGACGCCACCCGCATCGGGCACATGACGCGGGGAGCCGGGGCTGCCGTGCGCTGCTCACCCCGCACGCCCTTCCGCCTGCTTCTCGGACGCATCATCTTCAGAGCTAATCACCCTCAACGACTTCTCGGAGGCCCCATGCGCGCCGTGACCCTCTGCCTGTGCCTCTTCGTTCTCGCGATCCCCGCGCTTGGCGCGCAAGAGACCGCCCAGGCGCCACCCACCATCACCCACTGGGTCCAGGCACCGGCGGCGTTTCCTAAGGGCGCCTGGATCGCCGCGGTCACCGGGGACCCGACCAAGGCGGGGACCTTTACCGTTAAGCTCGCCATGCCCCCTGGCTACCAGATCCCGCCGCACTTC
>DATLKW010000155.1:0-2593 GCA_035538175.1 Gemmatimonadales bacterium
GGCAACGTCGCGCTCGCGATCATGGCGGCTGGGGTCTCGCTCGGCATTCCGTGCGCGATCAGCCGGGCCGTGATCTCGGCGCCCGTGCGCAACCCCATCAGGATCACGAGCACCGGGAGGCGGGCCAGCGCCTCCCAGTCGAGGTCTGACGCACCCTCGCATTCGTGTCCTGTCACGACGGCGAACGCGGAGGCGTAGCGCCGGTGGGTGACAGCAATGCCGGCGGCCGCCGGCGCAGCGGTCGCCGCCGTCACTCCCGGAATGACCTCGAAGGGAACGTTCGCGGCGTGGAGGGCCTGGCATTCCTCTGCGCCCCGCCCGAACACAAAGGGATCTCCGGCTTTCAACCGGACCACGCAACGGCCTTTCCTCGCTGCGGCAATCAACACTGCATTGATCTGTTCTTGCTCCATCGTATGGCCGCCGCGGCATTTTCCCGCGAAGACGCGCTCGGCACCCTGCGGAGCCTCGTTCACAAGGTCCCGGTGAACCAAGCGATCGTACACCACGACCTCGGCTGCGCGGAGGATCTCGAGTCCGCGCAGCGTGATCAGTCCGGGTTCTCCCGGGCCCGCGCCGACAAGGTACACCGTGCCGCAGCGGTGGGGTGGACGCCCGCTCTCAGAGCCTCCGCCGTCCTCTTCCGCCGCTAGTCCCTGGCCTGTTTCCGCGTTCCGTAGGAGCTCCCGGATGCGTTGTCGGGCGCCGGATGGGTCGTGCCGACGAAGGAAGCCGATGACATCGGAATCGACGATCCGATACCACAGGCGCGTGCGGGCAGAGGCGTCGGGGACGCGAGCGGCCAGTTCGCCCCGTAGCTCGCCAAGCAGCTCGAGGTACTCCGCGTACTCCGTACCAAGGAGGCGACGGATGCGGTCCCTCACCCGGACGGCTAGGGCGGGACTCCGGCCTGCCGTCGAGACCGCAACGGTGAGATGGCCTTGGCGGTGGATCGCGGGGGCGATGAAGCTGGAGTGGGCAGGGTCGTCCACGGCGTTCACCAAGATCGCGCGGCGCTCCGCTTCGACCCAGACGTCGCGGTTTACCGCCGGATCGTTCGTCGCGGCGATTGCGAGAACCGCCCCCTCGAGATCGCCCGTCCGATATGGGCGTCGCTCGATCGCGACAGTTCCGGCAGCGGCCAGGTCTTCGATCCGCCGCGAGATCGTCCCGCTAATGACCGTCACGCGAGCGCCCGCCTCAAGCAGCCCCGCCACTTTCTGCTCGGCCACGACGCCTCCACCCACGACGACGCAGCAGCGCCCGCGGAGGCTCAGGAAGGCCGGGTAGAAGGTTGCAGCGAGATGCGGTGCTGCCTTCCCGGGAGCGGCCGCGGGGCGATGATTGGTCACGGATCGGTCGGTGAGCGGGTCACGATTACGTAGTGTCACATGAATTGTGCACAATATGCACCACGTGGTGAACGCTAGCTAGGGTAGCCTCCACCCACCCATTCAGGTGATGTCCGATTCCTGCATTTTCTGCAGATTTCTTAAGACACTTGTGCTGGCCCGAGGATCGCAATCTCGCCTGGTGCTCGGAAACGCGAGCAGCGCGCGGGTCTCGCGGCCCCGAGCTCTGGCGCCTGACTGCCCCGCGTCCCGCGCCTTCCGCTGCTCGAGGGCGAGTGTGGTCACTCGTGCGACGCCCCGGCGTCACGCGCCGCAGGCGGTGTGTGTTCGATTGAGCGATGCACTTGAGGGAGCGTGTGACCCTAACCCACTGCCCGTACTGCGCCTTCCAATGCGGGATGCAACTCCGCGTGGAGGGCGATGTCGTCACGGTTCAGGGTGACTCCGAGTTTCCGGTGAATCGGGGGGCCTTGTGCGTGAAAGGCTGGACTGCGGCCGAAACCCTGGCGCATCCGGAGCGCTTGCGCACGCCCCTTGCCCGGGGGGCGTCCGGGGAGCTCGCGACGGTCAGTTGGGACCACGCCCTGGAACGCATCGCTGCGGCGTTCCGAGAGACCAGCGCCCGCTACGGGCGCGACGCGTTGGGTGTGTTCGGCGGCGGGTCGCTCACTAACGAGCAGGCGTATCTGCTGGGCAAGTTTGCTCGCGTAGCGCTCGGCACGCGACACGTCGACTACAACGGCCGCTTCTGCATGTCGAGCGCCGCGGCGGCCGGGAACCGTGCCTTCGGAGTGGACCGAGGACTGCCGTTCCCGCTCGAGGCCATCGCCCCCGCGGACGCAATCCTGCTCGCCGGCAGCAACCTCGCGCACACCATGCCTCCCATCCGCCGCTACCTCGAGGCGCAGGGGCCCAACGGCGGTGCGCTGATAGTCGTGGACCCGCGACGCACCGCCACAGCGGAGCTCGCGACGGTCCACCTGCGACTAATTCCGGGGACCGATGCGGCCCTCGCCAATGGACTCCTCCACGTCGTCGTGCGGGACGGTCTCGTCGACGGCGACTTCGTTCGCGCGCGCACCGAGGGGTTTGAACGCGTGAAGAGCGTCGCGGCGACCTACTGGCCGGAGCGCACCGAGCGGATCACCGGGGTCCCCGAGGCGGAGCTCGTCCGCGCCGCCCGCGTCCTCGGGACGGCCGCGCGCCCCATGGTGCTCACCGCGCGCGGACCGGAGCAGCAT
>DATLKW010000156.1:0-12287 GCA_035538175.1 Gemmatimonadales bacterium
AGGAAGGCCACGACCGGCTCGTCGCCGACGATCCGGCGCCGGTCGCGCGCCGCCGCGCGACCCGCATCGGCGAGCTGCTCGGACGTCGGCTCGGGCACCACAGCGCAGTCCGTGAACGTCAACACCGCGTCGTCCCGCACGAGATAGAAGGCGCCGCTCACCGTCCGGACCCCGGGCGCGGGCCCCACCCCCCACAACGCCGCGCGCACCGTACCGCCGCTCGGGAAGGTCGCGCCCCCCACCATGACGTCCGCCGCCCCGGCGCCCACGAGCGCGGCCCCGAACGTGAGCGGATGCTCGAGCGCGCGGGCGGCGGCTGCGTCGGTCGGGAAGCGGTCCGGCTGACGCGCGCGCAGGGTGCGGACGAGGCCGGGAAGCCGGGCCGGCGGGAGCGGGCGCCCCAGCACCTCCACCACCCCGAGCCCGTCACGCTCGAGCCGCCGCGCCGCGGCCTGCACCCGTGCATCGTCACCTTCCGGCAGGACGATCCGCCGGCGCGCGCGCCGGCACCGTTCGTACAGGGCCTCGCGAAACGTCACCGCTGAAACTTGGTCTTGAGCGCGCGATCGACGGCGGGGTGCACGAGTGCCGAGACGTCGCCCCCGTAGCGCGCCACCTCGCGCACGAGGCTCGAACTCAGGTAGGTCAGATCGAACGCAGGGACCAAGAACACCGTCTCCACGCCGGGAGCCAAGTTGCGGTTCATCAGGGCCATCTGGAACTCGTACTCGAAGTCGCTCACGGCACGCAGGCCCCGCACGATCAGCGTGGCCCCGGCCGCCCGCGCGAAGTCCGCCAACAACCCCTCGAACGAGCGCACCTCGGCCCGGGGGTCGGTCACGGCGGCGCGGATCATGGCGAGACGCTCGGCGGCCGTGAACAGGGGCTGCTTCGCCGCGTTCACCGCGACCGCGACGATCAGGCGGTCCGTGAACTCGAGCGCGCGCCGGATCAGGTCCTCATGCCCGCGGGTGATGGGGTCGAACGAGCCGGGGTAGACGGCGACGCGGGTCATGGGGCGTAGATGAAGGTCACGGCCGTATCTCCGTAGCGACGGGTGTCGTCGCCCGGAATCGGCTCAGCGACGGCATGCTCGATCGAGAAGATGCGCGCGAACGGGTTCACGCGAAACAGGGCGACGAGCCGCGCCGCCTGCCCGCTCTCGTAGGGCGGGTCGGCGAAGCCGACGTCGTACTGCCCGGGATGGAGCCGCTCGGCGAACCGCAGGGCATCGGCCCGGTGGATCGTCGAGCGGTCCTCCACCCTGAGCGTCTTGGCGTTGGCCTTGAGGGCGGCGAGGGCAAGTCGGTGCCGCTCGACGAAGTCCGCGCTCGCCGCACCGCGCGACAAGGCTTCGAAGCCCAGCGCCCCCGACCCCGCGAACAGGTCGAGCACCCGCGCGCCCCGCATGGCGCGCTGGAGGATCGAGAACCAGGCTTCACGCACGCGATCGGCCGTCGGCCGCACCTGGGTTGTGGCCGGCGTCTTGAGACGCCGCCCCTTGAACTCCCCCGCCACAATCCGGATCATGCCCGGCCCTCCCGCCCCTCGGTCGGCCGCCGCGGCCCGGGACCGGCGGCCCGCCGGCGCTCACCCGCTCGGCGCGATCGCGGCGACGCGCGCCTGGAGAGTCACGCGCCCCTGCCACTCCTCGCGCTCCAAGCGAAACGCCACGTCGAGCGGTTCCGCGAGCCAGCCCTCGGGCACCGCGTCGGCCCACTGGAACGCGATCGCGGGCAGGACACCGGATTCGTCGTCCAGGGTGAAGCGCAGGTGGTTCGCGCCCACCCGGCGCGCGCCCACGGCGCGGACCCGCCGCACGCCGAACACCGGCGCCGGGTTGCCGGGTCCGCACGGCTCCAAGTGCCGCATCAGCTTCTCCAACTCCTCGCTCACGAGCCCGAGCGGCAGCTCGAGATCGACCCGCTGCGCCGGCACCAGGTCGTCGGGGCCGAGAAGCTCGCCTGCCACGCCCAGAAACGCAACACGGAACTCCTCATAGCGCGCGCGCCGGATCGTCAGGCCCGCCGCCATCCTATGGCCGCCGTACTTCTCGAGGAGCGGAGCCACCCGGATGAGCGCGGCATGGAGATCGAACCCCGCAATGCTGCGCCCCGAACCGCGGCCCAGGTCGCCACCCTCGTCCCAGCCGACCAGGAACGTGGGCCGTCCGTAGCGCTCCACGAGCCGAGAGGCCACGATGCCGATGACGCCCGGGTGCCAGGTGTCGGAGGCGAGAACCAGAGCCCGATCCTCCGGGCGAAGCTCCCGCTCGGCGCGTTCGACCGCCTCGTCGAGGATCCGCTGATCGAGCGCCTGGCGCCGCGCGTTCAAGGTCTCGAGCTCGCGCGCGATCGCCGCCGCCTCCGTCGCATCATCCGTCAGGAGGAGTCGGAGGCCGAGCGTGGCGTCGGCGATCCGCCCCGCAGCGTTCAAGCGCGGCGCGAGGATGAACCCCACATGACCCGCGCGGACCGGCTTGCCGCCGAGCCCTGCCGCCTCCACCAGGGCCCGCACACCCGCCCACCGCGAATCCGCGAGCAGCTTGAGGCCGTGACGAACCAGGATGCGGTTTTCGCCCGTCAGCGCCACGACGTCGGCCACGGTCGCGAGCGCCACGTAGTCGAGAAAATGCAGCGGCAGGTTGGGCGACACCCCGAGGGCGGCCACGAGCGCCTGCGCGAGCTTGAACGCCACGCCGGTCCCGCACAGATCCTTGTCCGCTGAGGGACAATCGGCGCGCTGCGGGTCGAGCACCGCCGAGGCGGGCGGGAGTTCGGGGCCGGGCAGGTGGTGATCGGTCACGATCACCTCGATCCCCGCCGCCTGGGCCTCGCGCACCGCTTGCACCGCCGCAATCCCGCAGTCGCAAGTGATGATCACCCGGGCCCCCACGCGCCGGGCCTCGCGTAACCCCGCTTCGCCGAAGTCGTAGCCGTCGCGCAAGCGATGAGGCACGAAAGCGTGCACCTGCCCACCCACGCTCTGGAGCACCCGCGTGAGGAGGGCCGCGCCGCACTGCCCGTCGACATCGTAGTCGCCGTGGACGAGGATGGGCGCGCGGGCGGCAAGGGCGGCGGCGATCAGGTCGACGGCCTTCCCCATGTCGGCCCAGGCGGCGGGGTCGGAGAGTCGCTCGAGCTCGGGACGCAGGAACGCCTTGGCCCGCTCGGGAGCCGCAAGCCACCGCTGCACGAGAAGGCCCGCCAGCGGCTCGGGGATATGGAGGTCGGCGGCGAGGGACGCGGTGAGGTCGGGATCGGGTGGCGCCGCGACGGCCCAGCGGGCGGGGATCATTCCCGGGCGTACAAGAGCACGCCGCAGGCCTCGCACCCTTCGATCGACACGCCGCGCTGGATCAAGGCCCGCCGCTGGGTGGGGACGGCCGTGAAACAATGACCGCACGCGTCGCCGTGTAGGGGATAGAGGGCGAGGGGGGCCTTGCCGCGGCGGATCCGCTCGTAGCGGGCGAGCAAGCCGCCGTCGACGAGCGCCGCGGCACGCTCGCGCGCGGCGAGCGCGGCCTCACGCTCGGCCGCAATGCCGTCCCGTTTGCCGGCGAGCTCCTCGCGCTTCGGCGCCTGGCCCGCCCGGAGCTCCTGGAGCGCCTTCTCCGCCTCCGCCGCTTTGCGCTCCGCTTCCGTCACCGCATCGCCCGAGCGCATGAACTCAGCCTCCTCCTTCGCCAACACGGAGCGCGCGAGATCGAGCTCGGCCATCAGCGTCGAGGCTTCCTTGGCGCCGCGCACCCACTCCAAGCGTTGCCGCCGCTGCTCTTGCATGGTGCGATAGTTGGCGATCTTGCCTTCGAGCGCGTCGCGCCGATCGATCGCGGCCTGGATCCCGTCCTGCGCCGCGGCGAGCGCTCGCTCGGACGCCGCCTCCGCGTCGTCCAACGCCATGGTCTCGGGCACGAGCGCCGCGAGCGCTTCGTCCGTCGCCGTGACCGCCTGGTCTTTCTCCTGCAACGCTAACAGGGCTTCAAGTGCCGGATGCACCTCTCCTCCTCGCCGCGATCTTGTACCGGGGATAGCGCTTGCGGAGCTCGTCGAACACGCGCCGCTTCTCTGCCAACAGGGTTGCCTGCCGCTCGGGGCTCTCAAAGGGCAGCTGGTCGTCCAGTTGCTCGATCTGGCGCTCGAGTCGCCGCGCCTCGATCCAGTTGAGCGCCCCCTCGAACAACTCGCCGGGCTCGCGTCGCCCGAGCCCTTCCGCCTTCAGCTCCTCGTATACGCGCGCCGCCGTCTCATCCAGCGCGAGCACGGCGTCGTCGGCCACCGCTTCAAACACCGCACGGTAGGGCGGAAACTCGAGCTCCTCGGGATCGACCGCCTCGACCACCCGGGCCCGCCACCCCTCGCCACCCTCGACCAGGAGCAGGAGCAATACCTTCTCGGCGTTCGCCGGAGGCGCCGCCGGAGAGGACACCGGGGGCCGCGGCCCAGGACTCCCTACCCCGACCCGCGCCCGCGCCGCGCGCGTATCCACCTCGCGCTCGAGCACGTCCTTGCGGACGCCCGCCGCCTCGGCGGCGCGCGACAAGTAGAGCTCCCGGGTGATGCGATCGGTCGCGGCGCGGATCGTCGGGAGCAGGCGATCGAGGGCGCGCCGCCGGCCCGGGAGCGTGCCCAAGAAGCCGCGCCGATCGAGGATCTGGATCTTGCGTTCGAACACGTCGACCGCGTCCGCGAGCAGCGCCTCGAGCGCGGCCGCCCCACCGGCGCGTACCAGCGTGTCTGGATCTTCGCCCTGCGGCAGCGTGGCCACGCTCACGCGCAACCCTTCCTGCAAGAGCACGTCCCCTGCCCGGAACGTCGCCCGCAGCCCCGCGTCGTCCGAATCGTAGACCAGGATCACGTGCCCGACGTGCCGTTTGAGGAGTTGGGCCTGCTCGCTCGTGAGCCCGGTGCCGAGCGGCGCCACCACCTCCTCCACCCCCGCGAGCACGAGTCGCAGCACGTCGAAATACCCCTCCACCACGAGCGCCCGCTCGGCCTTGCGCATCGCGTGCTTCGCGGTGTGGAGGTTGTAGAGCAGCTGCCCTTTGTGAAACACCGCCGAGTCGGGGCTGTTGAGATACTTCGGCTCCCCGTCCCCGAGCACCCGTCCCCCGAACCCCACGAGGCGCGCGCGCAGATCGTGGATCGGAAACAAGAGCCGGCCGCGAAACCGCGGCACGAGCGTGCCGTCCTCCCGCTGCACGACGAGCCCCGCGGCGACGAGCACATCCGGCTCGATGCCTAGCCCCTTCATCGCTGCGAGAAACGCCCAGGCCCGCGCGGGTGGGGACGCAGGAGGAACGGGAGGGATCGCTGGAGTGGGACTCGGAGTTGCGGAGGCGGGGGCATACCCGAGCCCGAGCGGCAGCACGGTGTCGAGCGCGAGCCCGCGCGAGGCGAGGTAGGCCCGGGCGACCTCCGCCTCAGGATGCTCCCGCAGTTGTCTCGCGAACCAGTCGCCCGCCGCCGCGATCGCGCCGTAGAGAGGCTCGCGCGGATCGGGGCCCGAGGCCCCGCGCTCGGGGATCGTGACACCCACGCGGCGCGCCACCTCGCGCACCGCCGTGGGATAGTCCATCCCGAGCTTCTTCATAAAGAAGGTGAACACGTCCCCGGCGGCGTGGCAGACGAAGCAGTAGTACATCCCCTTCTTCGGGATGACCGCGAAATTGCGATGCGTGCCGCCGTGGAAGGGACAGGGGCCGCGGAAATCCGCCCCCGTGCGCTTGAGCTCCACGTGCTCGCCGACGATCCCCACCAGGTCCGCCGCCTCCCGGACCTGCTCGATCACGTCGTCGGGAATCAGGCTCACGCCGTGAACTCGGCGATGGTGACCCCGTGGCCGCCCTGATTCGCGGGCGCGAACCCGAACCGCCGCACCCGGGGGTCCGCGGCGAGCACATCGTGCACGAGCTGGCGCAGGGCCCCGGTCCCCTTGCCATGTATGACGCGGAGCGACGGCAAAACCGCGAGCACCGCGTCGTCCAACGCCTTCACCAGCACCGCCTGCGCTTCGTCCACCCGGAGCCCCCGGAGCGAGACCTCGGGCGAAGCGCTCGCTTCGGCGTCCACCGCGGACGCTCGGCCGGACGCCACCCGCGCGCCGCGCGGCGCGGGGACGGGGGCGGGGGCGGGGGCGGGTTTCGTCCCCGGCCCGCCCTCGGCGCCGTGGCGCCGGGCGCGGAGCTCCGCAAGCGACATCCACCCCTCGCGGGCCGGCGCCGCTCCTTCGCTCCCCGGCTCGACCGTGTCCTCGATCGCCGCTTCGAGCAGGCGGCGAGCCTCCTTCGCCGTCGCCTCGTCCACCGCGGCCCGCGCGTGGCCCAACGCCTCTTCCACCTTCCTGCGGGCCTCCAGGAGGTAGGCGCGGGTCTGTTCGCGCGCCGCGCGCTCGAGTCCCCGAGCCCGCGCCTCGACCTCCCGCGCGCGCGCGTCGGTTCCGGCGGCTCGCTCGTTCACGAGCGCGGTATCGCGGTCGAGCCGCTCTGCCTGGGCCGCGAGCTCCCGCTCGCGCGCTTCGAGCTCCCGCCCGCGCGCTTCGACCGCCGCCAAGAGGGCGTCGAGCGTGCGCTCGCCCTCGGGCACGGCGCGCTCGGCCAGCTCCAGCACCTCGGGCGCGATTCCCAAGCGCCGCGCGATCGCGAGCCCGTAGGAGCGTCCCGGGACGCCCTTCAACAGGCGATAGGTCGGCGCGAGGCTCTCGGCGTCGAACTGCAGTGAGGCGTTCACGATCCCGACGGTGTGGGCGGCGAGCTGCTTCAGCGCGCCCAGATGCGTCGTCGCGAGCGTGACGGCGCGACGCCGCGTGAGCGTCCGGAGCACCGCGCCGGCGAGCGCCCCGCCTTCCGCGGGATCGGTGCCACTCCCGATTTCGTCCAACAGCACCAGGGCACCTGCCCCGGCGCGCTCGAGCAGCTCCTTCAACGCCGCGACGTGAGCCGAAAACGTCGAAAGACTCGCAGCGATCGATTGCCGATCGCCGATGTCGGCGAACACCGCGTCGAACACCGGGAGCCGGGAGCGCGGGCCCAGGGGCGGGACAATCCCGCTCTGCGTCATGAGGCAGAGGAGGCCCACCGCCTTGATAAGCACCGTCTTCCCGCCCGTGTTGGGCCCGGAGACGAGGATCGTGAACTCGTCGGGCGCGAGCGCCAAGTCAAACGGGACCACGGGGGCGCCGCCCTCGACCAAGAGCGGGTGGCGCCCGGCGCGGATGTCGAGGATCCCCACCCCCACCCCCACCCCCACCTCCCCCTCCGCTCCCTCGCCGATCGCGGGCGCGAAGCCATTTACCTCCACTGCGTAGCGCGCTCGCGCCCACAGGTCGTCGAACGCGATGCACATCTCCCAGGCCGCCGCGATCCGCTCGCGCTCGGGGCGCACCAGCTCGGTCAAGTCGCGCAACACCTGGAGCACCTCGCGCTGCTCGTCGACCTCCGCCTCCCGCAACGCGTTGCCGAGCTCGATCGCTTCGGGCGGTTCGAGGAACACCGTCGAGCGACTCGCCGATTCGTCGTGCACGATGCCGCCGACCTTCCCCCGCGCGGTGCTCCGCACCGGGATCACGTAGCGCCCGCCGCGCACGGTCACCCCAGCGTCGGGGGCGCGCTCCCCGGGGTCGAGGCCGGCGAGCATCCCCTCGAGCCGCCGCACCAGCCGGTCGCGCGCCTCGCGCACGGCCCGCCGGGCGCGCGCGAGCGCGGGCGAGGCGGCGTCGAGCACTTGGCCCTCCGAGTCTAGCGAGCGCACGAGCCGCGTCTCGATCGCCTTGGGGGGAAGGGGAACGCCGAGCGCGGCGGTCTTGGGGGCGCGCTCGGCGAGGCGGGTGAGCGTCGCCGCGACGCCCCGCGCCGCGACGAGGGAGCTCCCGAGCGCCACGAGCGCTGGGCCCTCGAGCACGCCGCCCGCGACGACGAGGAGCGCGAGCGCGGGGGCAATGTCGGGTACCGCCTCGGCGCGGATCCCCTCGTCCGTGAGCAGCAGGCTCGCGAGCTCGGTGACCTGGCCGAGCGCGGCGCGGATGACCGCGGGCTCGCTGCTCGGGCGGCGCTCAGCGACCCGCGCCGCCCCGAGCGGGCCTGCGGCGTGCACCGCCACCCGCTCCAGCGCGGCAGGGAACTCGAGTGTCTCCAGGACGGAAGGCGCGACGCCGCCCGTGACGCTCATGAGGCGGCCGCCAGCTCCTCGCGCACGATCTGGTTCACCACCTTGCCGTCCGCCCGACCCTTGAACTGGGGCATCACCTGCCCCATCACCTTGCCCAGATCCCTCGCGCCAGCGGCGATCGCGGCGCGGGCCGCCTGGCGGATCTCCTCGGGATCGACGGCCGCGGGGAGAAACCCCTCGAGCTGCGTGACCTCGGCGAGCTCGACCGCGGCGCGGTCGGCCCGGCCCCCCGCGGTATACTGCTCGGCCGCCTCGCGGCGTCGCTTGATCCCCCGGCGCAGCACTTCGGCGGCCTCGTCGTCGGAGGGGGAGTGCTGCAGCTCGAATTCGCGGTTCTTTAGGTCGGCGAGGATGGTGGAGAGGAGGAGGGTGCGAGCCTGATCGCGGCGCTTGCGGGCTTCGTTCATCGCGGCGCGTAGCCGCTCGGGCAAGCTCGCCACGTTACGCGGGGCGCGGGCGCCGGCCCTTGCGGCGCGCCGCATTCAGCTTGCGTTTGCGCCGCTCGCTCGGCTTCTCGTAGTGACGGTGCTGTCTCAAGTCGGTGAGGATCCCCGCCCTCTCGCATTGCTTCTTGACCCGCCTCAGCGCGCGCTCAAAGCACACGTCATCGCGGAGGAGGACTTCCAGCATACCCCTCTCGCTAACTCTGATCGGCCCAAAATCTTAGCCCGCCCCGCCCCGCCGTGCAACCCAGCCGCCTCATCCCGGCGGCCACGTCATCGCGCGACCGCCGAGCACGTGCAGATGGAGGTGAAACACCGTCTGCCCGCCATCGGGGTTCGTGTTCAACACCACGCGATACCCGCGCTCGGCGATCCCTTCCGCCCGTGCCACCTCGCGCGCGAACGCCATGAGCCGCCCCAGCACCGCGGCATCCTTGGCGTCGTTCAACGACGACACGTGATCGTTCGGAATCACGAGCACGTGGGTCGGCGCCTGCGGGTTCGCGTCCCGGAACGCGAGCAGCCCGTCGCCCCGCTTTACGACCGTCGCCGCGATCTCGCCGGCGGCGATCTTGCAGAACACACACCCCGCCGTCGTCCGGCCCTCGCGCCCCCCGCGCTCCTCCCGCTCGCGTCGCTCTGCCACCCGTCAGCGCCCGAACGCCTGGCGTAACTGCTCCCAGAACTTCCGACCTGCGTGCTCCCCCGCGTCGGGCAGGGCCTCGACCTTCGCAAGCTGCTCGAGCAGCGCCCGCTGCTCCGCGGTGAGCTTGGTGGGGGTCCACACCTGCACGCGCACGTGCAGGTCGCCCTTCCCCCCCTCTCCCACCCGCGGCAGCCCTTTGCCCCGCAGCCGGTAGACCGTACCGGTCTGCGTGCCCGGCTGCACCTTGAGGGGTGCCGTGCCATAGGGCGTGGGGACACTCAGCTCAGCCCCGAGCGCGGCCTGCGCAAACGAGAGCGGCAGGTCGTAGATCAGATCGTCGCCGTGGCGCTCGAACCGCGGATCCTCGGCGATATCGAGCACGGCGATCAGGTCGCCGGGCGGCCCGTGGCGCGGGCCCGGGACCCCGGCGCCGCGCATCGTCAGGTAATGATGATCGGCGACGCCGGCGGGCACGTTGATCTCGATCGTCTTCTCGGCCTTGACCCGCCCCTCGCCCCCGCACTTCGGGCACGCGTGCGCGATCACCGTGCCCTCGCCCGCGCACGTGGGACACGGCGACACGGTGACGAACTGGCCGAACATCGAGCGCGCCGCCCGGCGGACCTCGCCCGTGCCGCCGCACGTGCCGCAGCGCATCGGCTGGGTCCCGGACGCCGCCCCGCTCCCGCCGCACGTGCCGCAGCGCTCGTACGTCCGGACTTTGACCCGTTTCGTGGTCCCGCTCGCCACCTCGGCCAGGTCGAGCTTGAGCGTGACCTTCAGGTCCTGGCCGCGGCGCTCGGCCCGGCGCGAGCGCTCGCCGCCGCCGAACAGCGAGTCGAGGCCCCCCAGCGCGCCGAAGTCGCGCATGAAGATGTTCAGTGCCTCAGAGAGATCGAAGGGCGCGAACCCGAAGTCTCCCATCCCGGCTCCCGCCCCGCGCCGCAAGCCCGCCGCGCCGTAGCGGTCGTAGACGGCCCGCTTCTCGGCGTCGCGCAGCACCTCGTAGGCCTCCGTGATCTCCTTGAACTTGGCCTCGGCCGCGTGCTTCTCCTCCGACCCCACCCGATCGGGGTGATACTGCATGGCGAGCTTGCGATAGGCGCGCTTGATCTCCGCCTCGTCGGCATCGCGCGCGACGCCTAGGAGGGCGTAATAGTCTGTGCTCACTCGAGCAGCTCTCCCACGAGGCGGCTCGTGTGCTCCACGAGCGCCACGATCTTGTCGTAGGGCATGCGCGTCGGTCCCATGACACCGATGACGCCGGCCAGCGCGCCGACCCGATAGGACGCGGTGACGAGCGTGAAGGGGGCGAGCTTCGCATCCTCGTGCTCGCTCCCGATCGTGATCGTAAGCTGCTGGCCGAGCCGCCGCGCGAGGGCCTCGCGCAGCAGATCGCGCCGCTCGGTGACGGCCATCAGCCCCTGCAGCCGCTCAGTCGTTTGGAACTCGGGCTGGCCCGCCAGGAGCTGCGCGCTCCCGAGCACCACCCCCCCCGCCCCCGGACCCGACGGCAGGTCGAACAACTCGTCGGCCTCTTGAATGAAGATGTTCAGGAGCTCGCTCGCGCTCGAATCGGGGCCCGCACCCGCGTCGCGCAACCGCTCGGGCAGCGTGGCCCGAATGTCGCGCAGCGTGAGCCCGGCGAGCCGCTCGTTCAACACTACCGCCACGCGCGCCACCGCCTGGGGCGGCAGGTGCGCCGGCACCTCCACGAAGATCGTGCGCACGATCCCGCTCCGCAGCGAGAGCACCAGTAGCAGCCGCTCGGAGGTGACCTGCAACAGCTCGAGCCGCTCGAGCACCGCGGCGTCGAACGTCGGCCCAGCGGCGACGCCCAGCTCCTTCGTGAGCACGCCGAGCACCTGCGCCGCACGTTCGAGGATCTGATCGACGGCGTTATGGTCGCCGAGCTCCTCGCGAATCTGATGCGACTCCCGCGCCGACACTGCCGACGGGTGCATCAGCGAGTCCACGTAGACCCGATAGGCGAGATCCGTGGGAATCCGGCCTGCCGAAGTGTGGGGGTGATACAAATACCCCTTCTCCTCGAGGTCGCTCATGGTGTTACGGATCGTGGCGGGCGAGAGGGCCTGCCCGAAGCGCTTCGAGACGGTCCGGCTCCCCGCCGGTTCGGCGGTCTGCACGTAGGTCTCGATCACGGCTTCGAGGACCTGCCGTTCGCGTTCGTTTAAGGATGTGGGCATCGCGGCCAAGCTCTTTGCTACAAACAATTTAGCTCATTCGGGGTCGCGCGGTCAAGGCGCCCACCAGCGCATCGAGCCGCAGCCACCCCTCGGCGCTGCACACCACCCGGTCCGCCACCACCCGCACCCAGCCCGAGCGCTCCCAAGTGCCCAAGAGATCGGGCGGACACGCGGCGCGCGCCACACCGCGCTCGGTCCGCAAACCGAGGTACACCCCCTCGAGTTCCCGCTCGGCGGCCCCGAGCCGCTCCTCCGATTCGACGGGCGAGCGGCCGGCGCTGACCCGCCGACGGTACGCCTCCCACGGCCCCACGTTCCAGCGGCGCCGCGTGCCATCGAACGAATGCGCCGCCGGCCCCAGCCCGACGTAGGGCGCGAGCGTCCAGTAGGCCCAGTTATGGCGCGCGCGGTGCCCGTCGCGCGCCGCGTTCGAGACCTCGTAGAACCGATACCCCGCGGCCCCGAGACGCTCGTGCGCCGCGAGATACTCGTGGGCGTACCGCTCGTCCGCGGCCGGAGCCGTGGCGCCGCGCGAGACCCAGCGCGCGAGCGGGGTGCGCGGCTCGACGGTGAGGCCGTACAGAGAGAGATGGGTGGGCGCGAGCGCCACGGCGGACTCGAGATCGCGCGCCCAGTCGCGCCCAAGCCCCTGGGGAAGGGCGAAGATCAAGTCGAGCGAGATCTCCGGGATGCCGGCGGCGCGGAGCGCCTGGACCGCGACCCCGATCTGTCGCGCATCGTGCTAGGAAGCTACCAGTGCCGACCAGCACCCGTAGTTTCGCTGGGTGGGTTATCCCAGCAGAGAGACGGCTCGGGCGATGACGAG
>DATLKW010000157.1:0-1647 GCA_035538175.1 Gemmatimonadales bacterium
AACGGGGTCAACGACCGGGTCTTCCACCCCGAACGGCGCACGGCGGAAGCGCGCGCGGCGCTCGGCGACCCGAACGCCTGCATCGCCTTTTACGCGGGGCTGCACGGCCTCGCCCAGGGACTCGATCGCGTCCTCGAAGTCGCCGCCGAGCTCGTCGACACGCCGCTGCGCTTCGTGCTCATGGGGGATGGCCCCACCAAGGCGGCCTTGATCCGCGGGGCCCGCGAGCTCGGGAACGTGGTCTTCCTCGAACCCCGCCAGCCGGCCGACGTCCCGCCCCTCCTGGCGGCGGCCGACATCGTGCTGGTCCCCCTCGTGACGCACCTACCGGGTGCGACTCCGTCGAAGCTCTACGAGGCGATGGCGAGTGGTCGACCGGTCGTGCTGATGGCCGAAGGGGAGCCGGCGGCGATCGTGCGGGAACAGCAGGCGGGCCTCGTCGTCGCCCCCGGGGACGCCGCCGGGCTCGCGCGCGCGCTCCGCACCCTCGCCGCTGACCCCGCGCTCCGCGAGAAACTCGGAGCGAACGGGCGGCGCGCCGCCGAGCGCTTGTTCAATCAGGCCGAGATCGACGACCGCTTCGTCGACTTCCTCGAGCAGCGCCACGGGCCCACGCTGGCCGTCACGGCGAGCGTGCGCCCCACGGCTGGGGGAGACCTCCTGTGAGCGAGCCCGAGCGCTTGCCGTCGGTCCTGATGGTCACGAGCGAGTGGCCGCGCAAGCCGGGCCACACGGCGCATTTCGTCGCACGCCAAGTGCGCTTCCTCGAAGCGGCGGGGGTGCGGGTCGAGGTCGTGCCGTTCCGGGGGGCCAAGCATCCCGGGAAATACGCGGCGGCGTGGCTGCGGGTGCGGCAGCGCCTCAAACGGGGCGGCTTCGATCTGGTCCACGCCCAATTTGGCCAGAGCGCGCTGGTCGCCTTCCCCAAACGCCTCCCCCTCGTGGTCACGTTCCGCGGCGACGACCTCCTCGGCATCGTGGGCGAGGGCGGCCGCAAGACCTGGGGCGGCCGCGTACTCCAGTGGCTCTCCCGGCTCGTCGCGCGCCGCGCCAACCAGATCATCGTGGTGTCCCGGCACATGACGGACGGCCTCGCGTCGCGCGCACCCGTCCACGTCGTGCCGTCCGGGATCGACCTGGAGCTGTTCCGCCCGATGCCGCAAGTCGCCGCACGGGCGCGCTTGAGCCTCGCGCAGTACGAACGCCTCGTCCTGTTCGTCGGGGACCCGGCCGACCCGCGCAAGCGTGGCGATCTGGCCCGCGATGCGGTGGCCCGACTCCCCGCCACGCTTCGGGCCCGCCTGTTCCTGGCTTGGAAGGTCCCGCACACTGAAATGCCGTACTATTTCGCGGCCGCAGACGTGCTTGTCTTCACGTCCCTGCAGGAAGGCTCGCCCAACGCCGTCAAGGAAGCCCTCGCCTGCGATCTCCCCGTCGTCTCCGTCTCCGTCGGGGACGTCGCCGAACGGCTTCAGGACGTCCCCGGGTGCGAGGTCTGTCCTGACGACCGCCCCGAGACGATCGCCGCAGCGCTCGGGCGCGTGCTGGCGCGCGGCGGTCGCGTCGCCGGCCGCGCCGCAGTCAGCAACCTGGACGAGCGCCTCCTCACTCAGCAGGTGATCGCCATCTACCACGCCGCGCTGCAGG
>DATLKW010000158.1:0-5228 GCA_035538175.1 Gemmatimonadales bacterium
CGGGATCAGCCGCGGCATCCCCCTCTCGAACACGAACCAGCTGTGGGGCCTCGTGTGGGGCCTGCTCGTGTTCGGGGAGCTGCGCGGCGGCACGAGCGCGACCTATGGCCAGGTGATCGGCGGATCGGTGCTTATGGCACTCGGCGCGGCGGCGATCGCGCTGGCCTCCGCGACCGGTTCGGAACACCAACACTGGCGGGAGGCGGCGGCGCGCGAGGGCGCACGCTACGGCATCGACCCCGCGTATGTGCGCGCCGCGCTGGCTGGCGAAGGCTCGGGAACAGGATCCAGCCGCCGGGGCTGGCTCGATTGGACGCTCGTCGCCGGCGCCACGGCGGTGTTCATCGGGTTCGGCGCGATCGCCCGCGTCCCAACGCTGACGATCCACTGGGGCTGGGTGGCGGGACTCACCGCCACCATGGTGGCACTGCTTGTGGGCGCGGCCATGCTGCTGTGGCGGACGACCCGGCTCAACTGAACCGAGGCCCGGTTCAGTACCGGTTCAGTACCGCTCCAGATCGTGCCCCACCACCACCCGGCCGTCGAATGACTGCCGCACGCCGGCGAGCAGGTCCTCGTCGGTCGCGCCACGCCGGATGATGTGCGACAGGATCAGCAGCTTGGGACGGATTCGGGCGGCGAGCTGCCCCAGCTCCACGTCCGACGTGTGAAAGTCCCGCATGTAAGCGGGCCAGCCCGTGCTTTCGGTGACGTTCGCCGTCGTGCGCGCTGCCGGATAGACCTCGTGCACCAGCACGTCCACTCCCGCCGCGGCGCGCACCAGGTCTTCGCTCGGCTTCGTATCACCGGAGATCACGACCCTGCGAGTGGGCGTGTCGAACCGGTAGCCGTACGCCTCCCGCCAGGTCCCGTGCTCCACCCGGAACACCGTCACGCGCACGCCTGCTGAATCGTACACGACGCCTGGGCCGATCTCGTGCACCTCCACGCGGTAGCCGCCGGGGGCACGCTTCTCGAGCCCGTTGGTGCGCACGTCGATGTCTTCGGCCCAGGCCGCCAGAATATGTTCGGTCATGGCGCGCAGCCCGTGCGGGCCGTATGCCGCGAGCGGGTGCGTTCGTCCCATCACCCACGATGTGAAGATCAGGTCCGGGTAGCCGAGGGTGTGATCACTGTGGAGGTGGGTGACGAAAAGGGCGGTGACGCCGTCAATGGGGAGGTGGGCGGCAGCGAGCCGTCGCTCGACGCCCGGGCCGGCGTCCACCAGGAACACCCGCCGGCCGACCACGATCGCCGTCGCCGGACCCGAAGCCTCCGGGTCGGGGCGCGGCATGCCGGTGCCGAGCAACACGACGACGGTGCTCTCGTCGGCGCCTGTCGCCTGCGGCGCCGCTCGGGGAGTGCCCGCCGCCGTGACCACGATGAGGCACAGGAGCGACCGCCCGCGCATCAATGCACCCCGCCCATCAACCGCGTCACTGGCTTGATGAGTAGCGCGAGGATGGCGGCTGCCGCGAGGCAAATCACTCCGACCGTCCCGAACAGCTGCGCCAGCGGGACCGACGTGAAGAAGCCCGCGGCGCGACCGGCTAGCCAGTTTCCCAGCGCATCGGCGAGGAACCGCACTCCCATCACCATGCCCACGATCTTCACGGGCGCCAGCTTCGTGAACACCGACAGTCCTACGGGGGAGAGGCTCAGCTCGCCGAGCTCCTGGATGAAGTAGCACCCCACAAGCCACAACGGGCCAACCAGCGCGCCGGGCGCGCTCTGCGCCATGCGGGCTGCTGGAATCAAGAACAAGAACGACAGGCCGATGAACAGGAGCCCATAGGTGAACTTGGCAGGACTGGACGGCTCCCGCGGGCCGAGCCGTACCCACAACCACGCGAAGCCGGGCGCCAGGAGAATCACGAAGATGGCCTGTACCGCCACGAACCAGCTGGACGGGAAGTTGAATCCCAGCACAGTGCGGTTGGTATAGCGATCGCCGAAGAGATTGAGCGTGGAGCCAGCCTGCTCGTATCCCGCCCAGAAGACCACGGCGAACGCGAAGAACACGAACATCGCGGCGATGCGCTTCCATTCGACCGCCGTGAACCCGAACCACTGCGGCGGGTCGCCGGCCATAGGCACATGCGCAGCCGCCAGGGGAGGAGCCGCACTAGCTCGCGGGCGTGCTTCCAAGCGGTCGAGCGCCGGCTGGAGGCGCGGCTTGCCCAGCACATACTGCGTAAGTCCCAGGAGCATCCCGACGCCAGCGCAGGCGAAGCCGATGTGCCAATCGACCTTCTGGGCGAACCAGCCGGCGATCAGCGGTCCGAGGGCGGCACCGACGTTGATCCCCATGTAGAAGATGGAAAAGCCCGCGTCCCGGCCTGCGTCGCCCGCGTCGTACAAAGATCCCACGAGCGTGCTCACGTTCGGCTTCAGGAGTCCTGTGCCGGCCGCGACCAACGCCAGGCCTGCGTAGAAGAACGGTAGCGGGTGGAACGCGAGCGTGAAGTGACCCAGGGCGATGATACTGCCGCCCAACAGCACGCTGCGGTATTGGCCGAGCCAGCGGTCGGCGACGAACCCACCGAGGATGGGGGCCGCCCACGCGCTGAATGTGTACCATCCGTACACCTTGCCCGCGTGCTTCACGTCGAACTGCAGGGCGTTGACCATGTACAGGAGCAGGAATGCCCGCATCCCGTAATAGCTGAACCGCTCCCACATCTCGGTGAAGAAGAGGGTGGCGAGGCCGCGGGGGTGGCCGAACCATCGGGCGTCCGCCACGCTGGGGGCGGCGCGGGGTTCGGCCATCAGTCAAACAGCTCGTTCTGCTCGCTCGGCGGGGGGGGCTCGGGAGCGCGCAGCAACTCGCCGAGGCGGCGCTCCCACTGCTCGATATCGAAGTGCTGCTCCTCGAGGAGGCTGCGGCGGAGCGCGGGGGTGAACCCGTGGAACGCCGCGCCGAGCTCGCTGATCGCCTCGCGCAGGGCCTCGGCGTGGGCGCCGCTCTCCCCGGCTCCCATGTCATCGAGAATGCCCTGCTCCGAGCGGGACGCGACGATCGGCTCGACCCGGCCTTCCACGAAGACGTTGGTACGCCGCTTCGGCCCCCGCTCGTCCTCGATCGGCATCAGGCCGATGATGGCGTCCGAGCGCCAGTATTTGCCGTAGCCGAGAAATACCATGCGGTCGCGCTTGACGTTCATGCTGCCTCCGGGGCGTCGCCCATCGGGTGCCGCGCGCGGCTCGCCGAAGGCGTCCCGGAACCAGGCGAAGACGCGCCGCGCCACGCTCACTTCTTCATCTTCTTCTTGAGCTCTTGCAGCTGTCGGTCGGCGGTGGCTTCGCGGCCGGCCCGATCGAGCTCGGCCTTGAGGAGCTCATCCCGGGAGTCCGTCCCGGGTCGGGTGCCCCCCGCGGCTTGGAGGTCGCGCCACGCGCGCTCGGCGGAGCGTTCCGCCTCGGTGAGTGGGCGATCGTGCTCGGCCCGGGTGAGCTGCGCTTGCATGTCGGCGAGCTCGCGCTCGTACAGGGCAAGCTCGTCGCGCACGGCCGCGAGCTTGCGCTCGAGCATCGTCGCGCGCTCCCGATGTTTGCCCGCGAACCGGTCGGCCACCGCGACCGTCTCTCGGTCCTGGATCTCGCCCGCGAGCCGGCCCCGCCGCTCCGCGTCGGCGAGCCGCTGGCGCTCCTGGGCGAGCTCACGCTCGGTGCGTGCCACGGCGTCGCGCGTCTCGGCGACGGTGACCTTCGCTTCGATCACCGCCTCTCGCATCTGCCGCGCCAAGTCACGCAGGTCACCCGGCGGTGTCGCCGCGTCGAGGGCGGCACGCAGGGCCTCCCGCAGGCGCTCGAACACGCGGGCGTCAGCTCTTCCGCACCGTTTTCGCGAAGAACGGCGAGAGCACTTGCTCGACCGCGCGCGACCGACACTTGGGACAGGGCGGCGGGGTCGGGCCGTGCTCGTCGATGCCTTCGTGCTGGCTGAAGCGCTCCCCGCAGGTGGTGCAGCGATACTCGTAAATCGGCATGGCGACTCTACGTTATTCCCCGCGGAAACAGGGGTCAAGTTGACGCTCCGCGCGGCGGCCGTGATCATTGCTACCATGCCGAGCCAGGGGTCGCTCGCGCTTGTCGTCGCGGGGGCCGCGCTCGCCTGCAATGGCGGGCTCGCACCGACGACGTGTCAGGGGATCTGCGGCACCGTACACTTTCGGGTCCCGCCCCCCGATAGCACGCAGGCCGCGTACGTTGTCGCCTATCACACCTTCCCGCGTTCGCGGGCCGATCTGTTCACCTTCCAGCCCCCGATCACCGCGCTCCGCGCCTTGCCGCTCGGCGTCGATTCGGCGTTCTACGACGCGGCGGTCGAGCCGGGGCGTTACGAGTGGGTCCTCGCCGTGTGGGTGAAACAGGGCTTCACCCTCGCCAATGCCGACACCACGCTCCGGGCTGCAGGGTTCTATCGGGATCCGGCCGATACCAGCCGGCCCGGCATCGTGACCGTCACGGCCCAGGGCGCGAGCGCGATCGACTTTGTCATCGATTTCTCGCAGATGAGTCCCCCGTGCCGCTACTACAGTCCCCCCTGCCCATGAAGCGGCTCGCGCTGGTCGCGTGGTGCGTCGTCGCACCCTGGGCCGAGGGTCGGGCCCAAGGGACAGGCGTGCTGTACGGCAGCGTGGCGGACACGCTGGGCCGCCCGCTCGCGGCCGTCGTGCGCGTCGCGGGCGCGGGCGGCACCGCCGCGGGTGCCGACGGGCGCTACCGCCTCAGCACGCCGGCGGGCCGCATCGTGGTCCGGGTCAGCCATATCGGATTCGAAGCGGTCGTCGACGCGCTGCTCGTCCCCTCCGGCGACTCGCTCGAGCGGAACTACCGACTCCGCCCCGTCACGGTCGAGTTGGCGCCCTTGATCGTCACCGCCGCCAAGCGCTCGCAGTTGCTCGATCAGGCCGTCACCAGCGTCGCCGTCGTGAGCGACTCCGACGTCGCGCGGCGGGCGGTGAGCACCGTGGACGAAGCGGTCAATCGGGCGGCGGGGGTGCAGTTCTTGAGCGGTCAGGTGAACATCCGGGGATCGACCGGGTTTGTGGAAGGTCTCGGCTCGCGGGTACTCATGCTCGTGGACGGGGTCCCCGTCAACGAGGGCGACCGCGGGGGGATCGACTGGGACATCGTCCCGCTCGCCGACGTGGCGCACGTGGAGGTGGTGAAGGGCGCCGGCTCGGGGTTGTACGGATCGGCGGCGCTCGGCGGGGTGGTGAACG
>DATLKW010000159.1:0-2721 GCA_035538175.1 Gemmatimonadales bacterium
ATCCCGACGAGCATCTCGTGGTCGTCGTGCTCTCCAACAACTACGCGGCGACCGCGACCGCGATTGCAACCGATCTCGCGGCGATGGCCTTGGGCGACCCCGTCGCTCCGCTGCCCGTGCGGGCCCCAGTGTCGATTCCGCCCGCAATCCTCGATGCCTACGCGGGACGCTACGCGGGTGGGGATGATTTCCTCATTCCTCGCGCCACGCTCACCCTGGAGCACCGCAACGGGGGGTTGGTGATGTCTTGGAGCTCCGGTGCGGTCGAGGAGCTCGTGCCGCAGTCCGACTCGACCTTCCTCGACCGGCGGTTCTGGTCGCTGGTTCGGCTCACCGCCTCAGGCGGGCGGGCATCCGACCTGGTCTACCAATCGGGTGGGAAGGACTACGTCGCGCACCGGATACCGTAGAAAGCGGCGCGCTGCGCCCTGGGCCACCGAGCCATTCCGCAGGCGGCAGGGCAGGGGAGGCTCTGTTAGCTCCCGGTGTGCCGCAGCCACTCGGCCGCGTCCGTGTTGTCGGGGTCGAGGAGCGTGGCCTGGCGCAGGTCGGCCGTCGCCTCTGGGCGCCGTCCCAACCGGAGACGCACCTCGGCCCGCCGCGACAGCAGCGCGGCGAGCTCCCGCGGCCGCCCGCCTTGATGCAGCTCTACACCCAGGTCGAGGATCGACAGCGCCAACGGCAGTTGCTGGCGCTGCGCCAGCCGCATCGCGGCCTTCTCGAACTCCCACGCGGAAAAATCCCAGGTGCTGTCGCTCTGGCGCTGAGCCCAGAGGGCGCGCACCCGCGCGACACCCGCGGTGAGCCGGCTGGAATCGGCCGCGTTAAACAGCAGCTCGCCCGCCGAGCGGCGCCGTGGCCCGGTGCTCCAGTCGAGTTGCGAGTAGTTCCAGACCCGACAGCCGATCTCGATCTCGACGACGAGGGAATCCGAGATCGCGTCATTCCAGAAAGCGGGGCCGGCCACCCCGAAGGCGCGGCGGTTCAGGGCCACCTGGGTCCCGAACGAGACCCGCTGATTCCTGAATGGATCAGTCGCGAGCGGGGCGAGCACCTCGACGGGCAGCCGGATCTGATGCGTGCTGTCGCGAATCGTGAGATCGCCGGTCACGACGAAGCCGTGCCCGCTCGCCTCCACCTTCGTGCTCCGAAACCGGATGCGTGGGAAGCGGGCCACGTCGAAGAAGGCCGGCCGCTTCAAGTCCTCGTCCCGCTCGGCAGCGCCCGTAGAGATGGACGTGGCGTCCGCAACGAAGCTCACCGAGGAGCGTTCGAGCGCGTCCGGATCATAGTAGACGCTCGCCTGCCACGCGGTGAATGTGCCGCGTACCCGGTTGAAGCCGAGCAGCCGCACGGTGAAGTCCATGAGCGAGTGCGCGTTGTCCACCGTGTACACCTGGCCGATCGCCGGCGCGAGTCGCGCGAGGGAAGCGGACCTGCCTTCGATCCGGAGTGCCAGGGTTGGCCCGGCGACGGTGGCAGCGATGAGTGCGGACCACTCCACGAACGTCCTCTGCGAGATCATCGGCGCGAGCTCCAACCATTAGAGAGGAGAGCGACTCCACAGCGGTCAACCCGGGAAGGATAGGACGGAAGGCAACGGGCGTCTTGAACAAATCCAACCCCACGGTTCCGTGGCCCGGCGGCCTCCTCGCTGTCCGCTTCGCCTGGCGCCGGGAGGCGGGCCCGGCCCCTAGGATCCGTCGCAGGAGAAGCGGCGCGACACCATCGCCCTCGGGCGCGGATCCGCGCCTTCACGCAGCAACGCGCGATACGCGGCGGGCGCGATGCCAAGGACGCGACCGAACGCGCGCGTCATGTGGCTCTGGTCGGCGAACCCCGCCGCGAGCGCTACCTCCGACAGGGGCAGGGACGTCGCGGCAGCCAAGCGACACCCGGCCGCGACGCGCGCATGGGCACGGTATTCCGCCGGCCGAACGCCGACGAATTGGCGGAACGTGCGAGAAAAGTGGACCGGATGCACGCCCGCCTCGCGTGCCAGGTCCGTCACGCGTAGTGAACTGTCCGGGCAATCGGCGATTCGCTCCCGTGCGCCGTCCACCCAACGCGGCCGTCGCGTTTCCCGAGCGACGGGTCGCGAGCGAACGGTCTCGATCACCTGCGATACGCAGTCCTCTACCTCGAAGGGATCGAGCGAGGCCGGCCTCCTGGCCAGGGCGGCGTAGAGCCTGAGGAGCGGAAGCGCCACCGGCGCCGAGTCCCAGAGTCGCGGGACGTGCCAGCACTCCGAGCCTCCCAGCAACGCGTCAGCCGCTTGGTGGCCGAGCCACACCGTGAAGAGCCGCGCGCCGCGCCGCCCGATGCGGTCGCGGTGCACGAAGTCGGGGGGCGAAAAGGCGGTACTGAGCGGGCGCATCGCTCGGCTGCCTGAACCCGAAGCGAGCTCTTCGAACGAACCCGTAAGCAGCACCGTGAAATGGGTGTGCGCGAAGGCGTGCTCGGGATGGGTGCCCCCGTCCCGATGGACGGCTTCGGCGAGCATGGCGTCTCGCGTGACCCAGCGGCGCGGTGTAGCACTAGGGTGTCGGGGAGCTTGAGTCACGGGCGCGGGCATTCGGGGACCCACAACGCTCCAACCAATCTGGTCACACACTCACCCTCATCGGTGGGATACCACAAGCACGAGGCGTCCTCGCACAATTCACGAACACTCGAGCCCCTGTCTCGCCTAGCGTGCGCGTGCGCCCGCGCCGAGCGCGT
>DATLKW010000160.1:0-3842 GCA_035538175.1 Gemmatimonadales bacterium
CGCCGCGCGGGCGGCGGCAGCCTCGCATCCCGACCTCCATTGGGTGGTCGCCGGCGAGGGGCCCGAGCGCCCCGCGCTCACCGCCCTCACCCGGGAGCTCGGGCTGGTTCAGCGGGTACACCTCCTCGGGTGGGTCGATCGCGTCGACGCGCTGCTCGCCGAGAGCGACGTCGTGGTGATGGCCTCGCGCGAGGAGGGGCTCGGGACCGTGGTCCTGCGGGCCGTGGCGCTCGGGAAGCCGGTCGTCGCGACCCGCGCCGGCGGCCTGCCCGAAATCGTGCCCGCGCCGTGGCTCGTCGCGCCCGGGGATGCGGACGCCCTGGCCCGCAAGGTCGTCGACGCCCTGACGCGTGGGGCGGCGGCGCCCGCGCTCCCCGCGCGCTTCGCGGCGGCGGCCATGGCACGCGACGTCTTGGCCCTGTATCGCTCGCTCCTCTAGATTGTCAGGCCATGATCTACGTGTGCGTTCCCGTGCACAACGAGGCCCGGACGGTGGGACTCGTCCTCTGGAAGGTGCGCCAGGTGTTCACGGCCTTCCCGCGCGAGTACCAGTTGCTGGTGCTGGACGACGCCTCGACGGACGAGACGCCGCAGGTGCTCGCGTCGTACGCCAAGGTGCTTCCGCTGACGGTCGTGACCCACCGGGAGCGGCGAGGCTATGCGCGCACGCTCGAGGAGGTGCTCCGCCTCGCCCTGCAGCGCACCGACCGGCCGAAGCGCGACTGCGCCATCACGCTACACGCCGACTTCGCGCACGCGCCGGAGCGGATGGAGGAAATGGTGAAGCGTCTCGAGTCGGGGGCGGACGTGGTGGTGGCGGAGCGTGTCGCAGAGCGCGGGGGAGCGGGGATGCTGCGGTGGGCGCGGCGGTTAGCGCCGCGGGTCCTGAGGCTCCCGGGCCTGCGTGACGCGATGTCCGGGTTCGTGGCGCTGCGCCTGATCGTGCTGCGCCAGGCGCTCGGAGGGGAGACGGCGGGGTTGCTCGTGACCGACGGGTGGAGCGCGAATGCCGAGCTCGTCGCCCGGTTGGGACGCCACGCCCGGCGCCTCGAGGGCGTGCCGGCGGCGGCTCGCTACGACCTCGGGCAGCGCCCCTCGCGCGTGCGGCCGTGGCACCAGCTCGTCGCGGCCTGGCGCGCTCGGCCCATCATCCGCGCCGCCCGCACCGCGATGGCGCTGCTGGCGATCGCCGGCGTTGTGCGCGCGCAGGGCGACACGACGCACGCCGACTCGACCCGGCGGGCCACGAGCGCTAGCACGGCGGTGACGGCGACCGCGGCGCCCCCGGCGCCCGCGAGCGTCGTCCCCTTTGCGGTGGGCGAGCGGCTCGTCTACCAAGCGAAGTTTGGGCTGTTCAACGTTGGGACCGCGACCATGCAGGTCGCAGGCGTCGACACGGTTCGGGGGCAGCCCGCCGTCCACTTCGTGTTCCTGATCGAGGGGGGCGCGCTGTGGTACCACCTGAACCAGGATCTCGAGTCGTGGGTGGGGGTCGCCGACTTTCTGTCGCGCCGCTACTGGAACCGGACGGAGGAGAAGGGGCGCTCCTGGGAGCGGAAGTTCGAGATCTTCCCCGATTCGGGATTCTATCGTGAGGCGGGCCGGGACAGCGCGTCGGCCACCGTCGCGCAGCCGCTCGACGACGCCGCCTTTCTCTACTGGATCCGCACTGTGCCGCTCGAGAAGGGCCAGCGCTACGAGTATCAGCGCTATTTCCGGCCGGAGCGCAATCCCGTGATCGTCGAGGTCGAGGGACACGACCGGGTGGGCGTCGCGGGCAAGAAGTGGAATGCCATCGTGGTCCGCCCGCGGATCCCAAACGGCGGTGGGATCTTCGCCGAGCACGCCGATGCCCGGATTTGGCTCTCCGAGGATCAGCCGCGCATGCTGCTCGCGCTGCAGTCCACCTTCTCTTTCGGCCAGGTGACGTTGAAGCTCAAGGAGTACTCTCTCGGGACCACGCACCAATGACCGAGTACCGCGAGGCGGACTTCTCCAGGCTGAAGACGGTCCCCATCGCCCGGCGTCGGAACAAAGTCGATCCGTCCCTCGTCGCGCACCCCCCGGGGGCGGATCAGAGTTTCGCGGCGTTTTGGGACGCGCTCCCCGACGTCCTCGGCGCGAAGGACGCCCGCGACGTGGCCCGGCTCGTGGCGGGCGCCGCCGGCCGGCGCGGAGTGATCGTCATGCTGGGCGGCCACGTGATCAAGGTGGGGCTGGGGCCGCTGCTCGCGGATCTCGTGACGCGGGGAGTGATCACGCACCTCGCGCTCAACGGCAGCGCGGCGATCCACGACTTCGAGCTCGCCGCCTACGGCGGGACGAGCGAGGACGTGGCCGCGGGGCTCGCCGACGGCACGTTCGGGATGGCGGAAGAGACGGGGCGCGAGATGAATGCGGCCATCGCCCGCGGGGCGCACGCGGAATTGGGTCTCGGCGAAGCGCTGGCGCAGGGGCTGCTCGCTCGCGGCAAGCTCGCCGCGCCGGAGGCGTCCCTCCTCGTCGCCGCCGCCGCGCGCGGCATTCCCGTCACGGTGCACGTCGCCATCGGGGCCGACATCATCCATCAGCATCCCACCGCCGACGGCGCGGCGCTCGGCGCCACGACGCACCGGGACTTCCGGCGGCTCGCCGGGTCACTGCCGACGCTGCACGACGGGGGGGTAGTCTTGAATCTCGGGAGCGCCGTCGTGATGCCCGAGGTGTTCCTCAAGGCGCTCACGGTGGCGCGGAACTTGAGCGCGGGGAAGCCCACGGGATTCACGGCGTGTGACTGCGACATGCAGCGGCACTACCGGCCGCGGGTGAATGTGGTCGAGCGGCCCACGCTCGGGGGCGGCCGGGGGATCCAGCTCACCGGCCAGCACGAGCTCCTCATTCCCCTGTTGGTGTGGGCGGTGATTCGGGAGCTCGCCCGGGGCGAGCGCGCTTAGGCGTCGGCGGGACGGCCCTTGATCATCTCGCGGACCTTGTCCGCTGTGCTGGGGCTGACGACCCGGAGCACGAGGTAGCAGAGGAAGCCGATGCCGGCGAGCCACAGCACCGTCATGGCGAGGCCCAACAGCCCGCCCATCACGGCGAACACGATCTTGAGGCCGAGCCACACCAGCACGGCGAAGACGGCGAATCCAAAGACGCTGCGGAACATGGCGATTTACCTCCCTAGAGCCCGACGCGAAGGCCGTACGACGGAATCTAGCCGCCGGTTTCAGAGGTCCGCTAGCACGTGAGGACGGCGGACGTGGCGGTGATCGGGGGCGGAGCGATTGGCGCCGCGTGTGCCCGAGCCGCGGCGCTGCGCGGCCTTGCGGTCACCATCTTCGAACCGGGTCCGGACCCCGCAGCCGCCTCTCCCGCCTCGGCCGGCATGCTGGCCCCCCAAATCGAGCCGACCGACGACGCTCTGCTCGGCCTCTCCGTGCGCGCGCGCGACCTCTACGAGCCGCTCGCGCCCGAGCTCCGGGAGACGACGGGGATCGACATCGGATTCTGGCGCTCGGGGATCGCGGCGCTGGCCTTCGACGACGCCGCGGCGGAGCGGCTCCGCGACACCGTCGCGCGACAGCGCCAGGCGGGGCTGCGGTGCGACTGGTTGAGCGCGGCCGAGGTGCACGAGCGCTGGCCGGGCGCCGCCCCCGAGTGTCAGGGGGCCCTGTTCGCCCCCGAGGACGGAGCGCTCGACCCCCAAGCGCTCACGCGGGCCGCCCTCGCCGACGCCCGCCGACTCGGGGCGGCGCAGCGGACCGAGCGGGTGGAGGGCGTGCAGATCGCGCAGGGTCGCGTGAGCGGGATCGTGACGGCGATCGGGACGATCCCCGTCGAGCGGGCCGTGCTCGCCGCCG
>DATLKW010000161.1:0-2983 GCA_035538175.1 Gemmatimonadales bacterium
CCCGTGTCGCTCGGGGGCCGTCCCGGTAGCGCAACGGTCGCAAGCCCGCGCGTGGGGAGCCGCGCCTCCTGTGCGGCTGCGGGATGGAACACCGCGAGGATGGCGACCGCGGCGAGGGCTAGCGGTCCGCGCGGGGTGAGACGCTGCCTCAGGCTGCTGGCTTTCACGGTTTTGCTCCTTGATTGAGAGTGTCCGCGCCGGGCAGTGATGGGCCGACACCCGGGCGGGGGTCGGTCGTCATCGTTTCGCCCACGCGTGTCCAGCTTAGAGACCGGATGGAGAGCCCGAGGGGATTGTCTTGCACGGCCTCGGGCGTTCGGGGAGGTACCAGGCGCACGGTGGCGTAGCCCTCCCAGGCGAGCGTGCGTGTCGCGCCGATCTGCTCCGTCGGCCGCTCCGTCTCGGTCCACTCGAGGCGCCAGACGTCCGAGTTCGGAACCCGGAGGACGCCGGTGACGTCCACTTGTCGCGCGAGCCGGAGGCCGAGGACCCGGGGGTCATGAGCGGGACTTGCGAAGTAGTCGTTCAGGAAGGCGGCAGCCTCGGGGGCGAGGAACGCGTAGCCGCGCTCGAAGCTCTCGGCCTGGGCGGCCGCGGCGGCGGCGGGGAGCACGGTGCGGATCGCGCGGACGAAGCGGGCGAGCTCGGTGGCGACGAGGCGGTCGTCTGGGTGCTCGAGGGTGCTCGCCGGCCCCACGGTCACCAGGCGCCCGATCCGGTCCACTTGGACGATGTAGGGGACGACGCGGGCCGAGCGGGCGAGGGCGAGGTTCGCGATCGCGAGCAGGGTGAGCACGCCCACCAGGGCGTAGGCGATGAGCTGCCAGTTCTGTTTCCCGCGGGCCAGGTCCGCGAACGCGTTCATGAACTCGTGGCGCGCGGCGAGGAACGGGTTCGGCTCGGACGCTCGGGGTGGGACGCGCTCGCGGTCCGAGGCGGCCGGAGCGTCTCCGAATCGTTCGGCCAAGAATCGGGGCAATCGCATGGCGACTCGCTTTCCGATCGGTCGCACCGGGAGAGCAAGGGGTGAACCCGTCGGTCCCGGGGTCGAGCTGGGATCCATTAGCCGAGTGAGCGGAGGGCGTGCGCGATCCCGATGGTCTGGTGGCCGGAGAGGTGGGTCGCCGCGGCCCGAGGGATGCGGACCACCAAGGCCGCGAAGATGACGGCTCCACCCACCACTTCGAGGAGCGGGCTCGTGGGCCCGAAGAACGTGCTCGACTGGATCAGGGGGATCCAACTCTTCGCGATCCCGCTGCCGAGGCCGACGATCAGGTAGAGCACAAACACCCTGATCCCGACGCCGAAGATGTAGCCGATCAAGTTTTCGGCGAGGCCCGCGGTACCCCGGAACGCCGCGAACCCAAGGAACAGGACCCCACCGCCCAGGACGACGTAGCTCTCGACCAGGACCAAGACGAGTTCGGCGGCGATCACGATGTAGGCGAGGGCAATTGCCAGGGCCGCGAGGGCGCCGAACAACGCCATCGCTGGGTTGCGGAGGAGCACCCCGGCGTCGAGTGTGTTCAAGACGGAGAGCGCCGTTTGGCGGCCGATGTCGATGACCCCTGACGGGCTGACCGTGCCGCTCGCGCCGATCGCCCGCTCGCCGGCGGCGGCGAAGCTGTTCACGATCGGTGGGAACCAGTAGGTGAAGCTTGTGACGAGGGCGAGGAGGAACGCCACGAGCATGAATTTCAGTAGAAACTTGGCCGCGATATCGTCGAGCGAGTCGCGGCGCAGCGTCCAAATGGCCCCTGACACCGCGAACTCGATCCCCGCGAGCACCATGAAGAGCTGTTGCGCGACCGGGAGGAGCCGCGGGCGCCACAGGCGCGCGGCATCCCGATAGTGCGCCGCGATGCCGTCGAGCACTGGGACCTGCGCCGGAGCTTGGGCGACGAGCGGCGTGGCGACGAGGGCGAGGAGCGCCACCGCGAGCAGCAGCGTCGCGGCCAGCGCGAAGGCGAGGACGGCGAACCGTACCACGGGGTAGCAGCCCCGGCTGGCGGGGACTCCCGAGCTCATGTAGACCACGGGCGTTACGGCGTGACTCCGAGCGACATCGGCTCGTAGTGGCGCCCCGGGGCGCTCATGGCCTGGAGGCGCGCCCGCACGGTGGCCGCTTCCTGCGCCTGAGTGTTCACCTGGTCGGCGTAGTAGACCGCCTGAACGTTCGTGAGCGCTGCCACGGCCGCACGCAGGAGCACCAGCTCTTCTGCCGAGTACATGCCGATAGTGCCGTTGAGCTCGAGCGCTTCTTCGTGCCCTTGGATGTTCGCGAGCTGGCGTTTGATAAGGTCGAGCCGCGCGACGCTCCCGGGCAGTTGGGCCGCGGCCCGGCTCGCCGCGTTCAAGGCCCCGCGCAGCGTGGCGAGGGTGCGGCTCGTCTGGGATGCGGCTTCCGCGGGGTAGTTGTGGAAGGCCGTCGTGCCGGGAAACGTGCGTTGGAAGTCCTGATCGATCCGCGGAGCGCCGTAGGCGAGCGCGGGGCCCGCACGCATTGCGGCGTCCATCTGGGTGAGGGTAGCGCGGATCTCGCGCCATGTCGGGCTCCTGAGCTTGCGCATGGCGGCGACCTGCTGCTGGAACTGCTGGCGTTGCAGGTTGAGCTGCTCGAGCCGTCGGGCGTAGTGCAGGACGTTGCGGGCAAAGTTCGAGGGGTCGAACACGATGCCGCTCCCCAGGAGCCCGAACTGCGCCGGGGCGAGGCGTGGGGCGAGTGCGAGCCCGAACGTCACCACGGCCGCTCGCGCGATGCAGCGCGCGTCAGCAAACCGGCGAATCACAGATGGGTGCGTCATTCTCGTTGTCTCCTTGTCGAGCCTGGTAGGCGCGAAATCGCGTGGCCCAGGGCGCGAGGCCGAGTTGCTCCTCGAGCCGGACCGCGGGCCAGTCGTGGCCGTGGGTGGTGATGAGGGTTTGCAGGTGGCGCCGCGTGTCGTCCATCGAGCCACCCGGGTCTGCGGCGAGGAAGCTGAGG
>DATLKW010000162.1:0-4246 GCA_035538175.1 Gemmatimonadales bacterium
GGCCCGTCCGGGGGATGTGCGGGGGTACGTGCTGATCGCCGTCGCGTTAGCCGCTGGTGCCCTGCTCGGCTATATCGCCGAGATGGGAGCGGGAATGATCGCGAAGAAGGCCTGACGGCCCCCCGCGAACGACGAGGCGCCCCGTCGTGGGGCGCCTCGTTTGCGTCTCGGGCTGCGGGGGAGAGCACCTCAGGCGCGCATCCCGACCTCTTCCGGCTTCCAGATGCTGATCTTCCGGGTCTCAGGCATGAGGAACAGGCTCAGTAGGAACGCCACAGCCGGGACGACGATGGGGTAGACCAACGCCGAACCCAGGCTGTGCGTGGAAACGTACGCCGCCGTCGTGATGACGGGCACCAACCCCCCGCCCCAGCCGTTCCCGATGTGGTAGGGGACCGACACTGACGAGTAGCGGATCCGGGCCGGGAAGTACTCGGCGAGGAAGGCGCCGATCGGTCCGTAGACCATGCCGACGTAGGACACCATCACGGCCACGATCAGGATCGCGAGCGGGTAGTTGGTGTTTGCCGGGTTGGCCGCGTTGCCGAGCGCCGTGTAAAGCGGGTAGTACGTGGCGGCCGCGAGGACGAACCCGGCGAGAATGATGGGCTTACGGCCGATCCGGTCCGACAACCATCCGAAGAAGATGAGCGTCGGCGTCGCGATGAGGAGCGCCGCTCCGGTGATCAAGGACGGATGCAGGACGTCGGGTTTCTGCACCTGCTGGATGAAATAGAGCGCCCAGAACTGGCTCGAGTACCACACCACGCCTTCGCCGATCACGACGATACTGGCGATCAACACGTACTTGACGTTCTGCGTGAGGAACGCCTCGACCCACGGATTGGCCGAGGTCTGGCCCCGGGCCTTGATCGCCTGGAAGATCGGAGTCTCCGCGAGCCGCAGACGGATGTAGATGGCGATGGCGACCATGAGCAGCGACAGGAGGAACGGGATTCGCCATCCCCACGCCGCGAACGCCTCCGAACCGAGCGTTTGCCGGGTCACGGCGATGACCGCGAGGGACACCACGATGCCGAGGGTCGGCGACGTCTGCAACCAGCCGGTGTAGTAGCCGCGTTTTTCATCCGGCGCGTACTCCGCGACGTACGTGATGGCGCCACCATACTCGCCGCCCAAACACAGGCCCTGGACCAGGCGGAGCAACAAGAGCAGCCCGCCCGCGAGGGCGCCGATCTGGGCGTAACTCGGCACAACGCCGATCAAGGCCGTCGACAGCCCCATGCCGCTCAGGGTGATGAGGAACGTGTACTTGCGCCCCACGATGTCGCCGACGCGGCCGAACAGGAACGCGCCGAACGGGCGGATCAAGAACCCGGCCGTGAATGTGCCGACGTACTTGATGAGGTCCGACCCCGACTGGCTTTGGGCGAAGAACTTCCCGGCGAGGAGGACCGCGAGGCTGCCGAAGATGTAGAAGTCGTACCACTCGATGACATTCCCGACGGCTGCAGCTATGACGACCCGACGGAGTTCCTTCGTGGACAAACTGGGTGCCGTCATGGCTCCCCCTGTGGACGCGGTGGATGCGAGTGAAGCCGCTGTTCCCCTGCCGAGACGAAGCGCTCCTTACCACACACCGCTACATCCCCTGCACCAAGGGCCCCATCGTAACCCGCGCGCGCCGGTGGCGCCAGCGCCGCAGCCGGTACGCTCACTTCACGATGGTGAGCCCGTGCGGCACGGCACCCGAGAAGACGTAGGCGTACATGAGCACGATGAGCCCCACGATGGCGCCGAGCGCGATCGAATGCCAGAACACGTGGCGGAAGATCGTGCCTTCGTTGCCGACCTGATTGGTCGCGGAGGTGGCGACGCAAATCGATTGCGCGTCCACCATCTTGCCCATCACGCCGCCGGCCGAGTTGGCGGCGCACATCAGGACTGAGTCGAGCTTGAGCTGGTCGGCGGTGATGCGTTGCAGGCTGCCGAACAGCGCGTTCGACGAGGTGTCACTGCCCGTGAGGGCGACGCCGAGCCAGCCCAGGAACGTGCCAAAGAACGGGAACAGCCACCCCGAGCGGGTGAACGCGAGGCCGAGCACGGCGTCGAGCCCGGAATAGCGAGTGGTGAAGCCCAACCCCAGCATGAAGGAGATCGCGATCACAGCGAGCCGCATGCGCTTGAGCGTGTCCCAGAAGATCTTCGCCAGCTGCGCCGGGCCCACGCCCAGGACCAGCCCCGAGATGATCGCCGCAATGAAGCACCCGGTCCCCGTGGCCGACAGCCAATTGAAGTCGTAGCGCGCCGCCTCAGGCGTCAGCTTCGTGACGACCGGCGCCGCCCGGCTGATGGCGTTGTGCAAGAGGGGCACGTCCCAGACCGGCGTGGTCGCGGCGTTGATGGCCTTCTTCACCGCCGGGAGCCCCCACGTGAGCACCGTGAGCGACAGGATCGCGAACGGCATCCACGCCTTGAGGACCTGGCCCGCCGTGTAGTGGTGGCCCGGGCCGGGGTTGCCGCGCCCCACGGGGGCGGGCGCCGCGGCCGCCTCTTCGGCGAAGCGCCACACGCGTTTCGGCTTCCAGAACCGCAGGAAGATCACGGTCGCGACGAGCGAGATTACCCCGCCGGCGATGTCGACCAGGTTCGAGTCGACGTGGTTGGACCAGAGGTATTGCGTCGCGCTGAACGATGCGCCGACCACGAGGATGGCCGGCCACACCTCGAGCGTCTCACCCCAGCCGACCATGGCGCGTACGAGCCAGAACGGCACGATGATGCCGGTGATCGGGAGGATGCGGCCGATCATCGCGCTCAGATCCGATTCCGGAAGGCCAGAGACCGCGGCGAGGGTGTGCACGGGTGTGCCGATCGCGCCCCACGCCACGGGCGAGGTGTTGGCGATCAAGTTCAGGGCCGCGGCATGGAACGGCTTGAACCCCAGACCGATCATGAACGCGCCGGCGATCGCGACGGGCGCCCCGAACCCGGCCGCCCCTTCGATAAATGCGCCAAAACAGAACGCCACGAGCAGGAGCTGCAGGCGGCGGTCGGCCGTAATCCCCGCGACCGACTCCTTCATGATTTCGAACTGGCCCGTGTAGACCGAGATGTCGTAGAGGTAGACGGCGGCCAGAACGATCCAGGCGATCTTCAACACGCCGAACCCGACGCCATAGAGGAAACTCATCCCGGCGAGCGAAGCGGGCATCCCAAACGCGGTGACGGCGACGACGACCGCCGTTGCCGCCCCGCCGATCGCGCTCCAGTGCGGCTTCACGCGGAGCCCCGCCAAGAGGCCGAACAGCACGACGATCGGCAACGCCGCGACGAGGGTCGAGAGGACCCAATTGTGGAACGGGTCGTACACCTGTGTCCACGTCATCGCGTCCGTCCTCCCTTCGCCTCGCCGGGGGGGCTATTTGACCGTGAACGTCACCGTATCGACGACGAGTGGCTTGAGTGGGACATGCTTGGCATCCCCGACTACGGCGATGACGCGGTGCGGACCGGGCTTGAGCGAGTCGAGCACAAATTCCGTCTGCCCGCGGCCCAAATGGAGAATGCCGGTCACCCCTTTCGGGATCGTGTCATCAGGGGAGGTGAAGTCGCGATCGACGAACAGATGATGGTGCCCGGTCCCGGGACGCGCGTCCGTGGCAGGGACGATCTCCACGCCCGTCGTCTGGAGGGTGATCTTGACCGGTGCCTGCACGGTGGCCCCGCGCGTGGGGGAGGTGATCTTCACTTTCGCGCCTTTGCCCGCTTGCGCGAGCGCACCGCTGGGCAGCCACGCCGCCACGCCCAGCGCCAGCGCCCAGCTCCGCATCCGGCTCATGGTGGTCCCGCCTCCACGTTGAAGGTCCGTGGGACAACAGGAGGCCGTTAAAGGACGCCGTTTGGGGGCGCGCGTCAAGGCGCCTGCGACCCCAAGCGCGCCGCCCAGAACATCGCCCGCATGTGGGCGGTGCGGCCGCGGCTGTGCCCGGCGATGGACAGCACGCCGTCAATCGCCTCAGAAACGCTGGCGCTGCGCGGGCGCGACCAGATCCCGGCGTTAGCGACTGCAACCCCGGCCGAGACTGGGGGTTGCGCGCTCCGGACGCCTCCCCTTATATCGGGAGTGGCTGGTCCGCGGAGCACCATCGGATGACGAGGTGCCCAATCGCGGGCGGTCGACCCACGACGTGTTCAGGCCGCAGCGAGGGAACGTCATGACTCTCCAGTTGCGCGTTCCGGTCGTGGTTGCACTTGCGGGGATCTCGCTTCTCGCCGCCGCGTG
>DATLKW010000163.1:0-3978 GCA_035538175.1 Gemmatimonadales bacterium
CGCCCCGACGAGGAGCGCGCTGCCCCCAATAATCATCAACGTCTTCCCGGTGCCCTTTCGGCTGTGGGACGTCTGCTCGGCCCACGAGGCGCCCGTCAGCGCCGGCGAGAGAGGGGCTACCGACTGGGTTTGGCGCGCGACGAGTTCCAGCGCTGCCGAGGCGCGGATCGCCTGGTCGAAGACTGGCGCCTGCGCGGCGCCGAGCCGCGACACGGCGAGGAGCATCATGGCGAGGCCGAGCACGCGCATGCGGTCCTCCGAGCAGGGATTTAGCGAGGTTGACAGTGTGCGAACGCGGGGGGTGTGCGGCCACACTCGATCTGCTGGTCCATCCCGCTCGCGATGGGTCCGCAGGCCGTGGACTGCGCCCCTTCGCGGGCCGCCTGCTCCGTCGCGCCGACGGCCGTGGCGCAGTTCGTTCGCCCGCGGTACTCCATACATATCCGGCATTGCACCTTCGCCCGCGCCGTCGTCATCACGAAAAACAGGCTCGCGACGGCGAGCACGGCGGCGATGCTGTAGAGCGTGGAGCGCTTCACCCGCGACCTCTGCGCTGGATCACCGGCTAAGCTAGATCGGCTGCGGCACCTGTCAACGCGGCGGCGCGACGGCGCCGGCGTGCGCTCACCGCCTGGCGGTCGCCGTCTTGGGCTCGGGCTGGAACTGCGCCCGCTCGGTCGAGCCCTCGAGCGCGGTCACCGACGACGTGCCCCCGGTGGCGATCCGCGTGATCTCGTCGAAGTAGCCCACCCCCACGAACTCCTGATGCCGCGTGGCGGCGTATCCGTCACGCTCCGAGGCGAGCTCGCGCGCCTGCAGTTCCGCGTAGGCGGCCATGCCCCGGTCTTTGTAAGCCCGCGCGAGCGTGAACATGCTATGGTTGAGTGCGTGGAAGGCCGACAGCGTCACGAACTGGAACTTGTAACCGAGCGCCCCGAGCTGCCGCTGGAACGCGGCCACCTCTGCCTCGGTCAGGTGCTTGCGCCAGTTGAACGAGGGCGAGCAGTTGTAGGCGAGCAGCTTGCGCGGATACGTCGCGTGGATTGCCTCGGCGAAGGCGGTAGCCTCGGCAACGTCGGGCTTCGAGGTCTCGAACCACAAAAGGTCGGCATAGGGGGCGTAGGCCAGCGCCCGCGCGATGGCGGCGTCTACCCCATCCCGCACCCGGAAGAACCCTTCGGCCGTCCGCTCCCCCGTCACGAAGCGGCGGTCGTACTCATCGGCGTCGCTCGTCAGGAGGGTCGCGCTGTTGGCGTCGGTGCGGGCGATCAACACCGTGTCCACCCCGCAGACATCGGCCGCGAGCCGCGCCGCGACGAGCTTTGTGATGAACTCGCTCGTCGGCACTAAGACCTTCCCACCGAGATGGCCGCATTTCTTCACCGAAGCGAGTTGATCCTCGAAATGCACCCCCGCAGCGCCGGCATCGATCATGTTTTTCATGATCTCGAAGGCGTGCAGCGGGCCCCCGAACCCCGCTTCGGCGTCCGCCACGAGGGGCGCGAACCAGGAAATCGAGTCATCGCCCCGGAGATGGGTGATCTCGTCCGCACGCTTGAGCGCGTTGTTGATGCGGCGGAGGAGCGTGGGTACGGAATCGGACGGGTACAGGCTCTGGTCGGGATACATCTCGAGGGCGTTGTTCCCGTCCGCTGCCACCTGCCAGCCGCTGACGTAGATCGCCCGGAGCCCTGCCTGCACCTCCTGGATCGCTTGGTTGCCGGTGATCGCTGACAAGACGGCGACGTAGGCCTCGTCTTGGAGGAGCTGCCACAAGCGAGTGGCGCCGTGCTGCGCGAGCGAGTAGGCGATGTCGATCGACCCGCGTAGGCGGTAGACGTCGGCTGCCTGGTAGGGTCGTGTCACACCCTCCCAACGGGGATGGGTGCGCCACTCCTGCGCACGCGCCGTGATGAACTGGTGCTGGTCCATGGTGCTCCGTCCGTCGCTATTAGTCGAGATACTGGTACGCTACCGGCGTCAAGAACTCCGCAAACTCCGCGCCAGTGGTCAGGTCGCTGAGCAGGCGGGCCGCTAGCGACAACCTATCGAGGCCGACCCCCGCTGCACCTACCCGCTCAGGTAGGGACGCCACCAAGTCGGAGAGTGTGTGACGCACGAGCTCGGCGCTCACGGGGCGGCCGTCATCGAGCCGCACGCCGTGGTGCCGCCACTGCCACACCTGGGCCCGCGAGATTTCGGCCGTCGCCGCGTCCTCCATGAGGTCGTTGATTGGCACGCACCCCAAACCCCCGAGCCACGCCGCGAGGTAGTGCAGGGCGACATCCAGATTGGTCCGGAGGCCCTCGAAGGTGATCGTGCCCGTGGGGGCCGCGAGCAGATCCTCGGCCGTCACGTGCACGTCGTCGCGCGGGCGCCCGATCTGGTTCGGGCCGGGCATATGCGCGTCGAACACTTCCCGCGCCACGGGCACGAGCCCCGGATGCGCGACCCACGTGCCGTCGTGCCCCTGGCGGACTTCGCGCAGCTTGTCCTGCCGCACCTTCTCCAGCGCCCGGGCGTTCAAGGCGGGGTCGCGCTTAACGGGGATCTGCGCCGCCATGCCGCCGAGCGCGTGAATGCCGCGGCGATGGCAGGTGCTGATTACGAGCTCGGCGTAGGAGCGCAGGAACGGCTGCTCCATCGTCACCTGCGCCCGGTCGGGGAGCACGCGCTCGGGGCGGGAGCGCAGCTTCTTGATGTAACTAAAGATGTAGTCCCACCGGCCACAGTTCAGGCCGCCCGCGTGCTCGCGCAACTCCCACAGGATCTCGTCGGCCTCGAACGCGGCGAGAATCGTCTCGATCAGCACGGTCGCCCGGATCGTGCCCCGCGGAATGCCGAGTGCACTTTGCGCAAACACGAAGACGTCGTTCCACAGACGCGCCTCGAGATGGCTCTCGAGCTTGGGCAGGTAGAAGTAGGGTCCGCTGCCGTTGGCGATCAGTGTCGCTGCCGTGTGATAGAAAGCGAGACCGAAATCAAACAGCGAGGCCGACATCGGCTCACCGCTCACCTCGACGTGTCGCTCCACCAGGTGCCAGCCCCGAGGTCGCACCATGAGCGTGGCGGTTTTCGGTGCGAGCGCGTAGCGCTTGCCGTCCGGGCTCTCGTACGCAATCGTCCCCGCCACGGCGTCGCGCAGATTGCGCTGCCCCACGACGGTGTTCTCCCACGTGGGCGCATTGGCATCCTCGAAGTCGGCCATGAACACATTGGCGCCGGAATTGAGCGCATTGATCATCATCTTGCGGTCCACGGGGCCCGTGATCTCGACGCGGCGATCACGGAGATCGGCAGGGATCGGCGCCGCAGTCCAGGCGCGCTCGCGAATGTCCTTCGTCTCGGGCAGGAAGTCGGGCAGGCGGCCGGCGTCGAGTTCGCGTTGCCGGAGACCGCGCCGCTCCAGGAGCTCTCGCCGGCGGGCCTCGAACGAGCGGGCGAGCGCGGCGAGGAAGTCGAGAGCGCCGGTGCCCAGCACGTCGCCGCACCCGGCTGGGGGTGGCTTGAGCAATGCGATCCGCGCGTCGATCGCGGCCACGTCACACGCCTGCGGGCATACCTAAGACTAACCGATCGGGGTAGTTTAGACGACCGACATGCCGACGCGGCTCGTCATCACCGCGGTGTGCCTGTTCGTGCTGGGCTTCGTGATGTGTCGCGGGGCACTGCGCGCACTCGGCGGGGGACGCTGGAGGGGAGGCGCGGTTCGTGGCCTCACCGGCCTGCTCCTGCTCGCCCTCGCTGCGCTGGCTGGCGCCATCGTCGCGGGCCTGCGCACCTACCACGCCCTCACCCTCGAGGTCCTCGCGGCCACCGTCACCACTGACCCGCTCGGCCCCCAACGCTTCCGAGCCACGATTCTCCTCCCTGACCGACGCCTCGCCATGTACGACCTGGCCGGCGACGCCCTGTACGTGGACGCCCATATCCTCAAGTGGCATCCCTGGGTGAATATCCTGGGGCTGCACACCTCCT
>DATLKW010000164.1:0-1690 GCA_035538175.1 Gemmatimonadales bacterium
AGTGGGCCCGGCTTGATCGACGCCACCGCGAGGTCGGCGGCGTAGCCGTACACCGCCGTGAGCGCGATGCCGAGTATCAACGCGTAGACTCTCATGAAAGCCTCCCCAGACTGCTGGTGAACTCCGTGCTTCGTCCTGTAAGACGTAAAACGCCTCCAAAAGGTTGCACGCCAGCGGTCAGCAACGTGTCAACGGATGGTCACGAGGCCGTTTCCCTGCGAATCGTCGGCGCCGCGATGTCTGAGCGCGCCATGGCACCGCGAAAGCCGTGCGCTGCGTCACGGAGGACCGTCGCCACGCCACACTCGTTCGTCGCGGACTGAGACGCGTCGTCACGCGCGTCATTCCCGCGCCGAGCGGTCGGCGCGAGCGATCGGGCCTGTGGTGTGATCACCGGACGCCCGGTGCCCGCGCTGCTTGACCGGCGGTAGGCCGGGCCGTATATGGAGCGCGTGTCGGACCCGCCAGAGACACCTCCCTCTGCTCTTGCAGTCCCCCAGCCCTCGCCGAGTCGCCACGCCGAGTCCGCGAGCGACTCCGCTCGCGGGCCTCGTGGCTCGGGACGCCTCGGCGCCGACACCCTCGTCACCGCGATCCTTGGGTCGGGAGTCGTCCTGCGGCTCCTCGAGTACCTCGCCCGCCGCTCGCTCTGGACCGACGAGACGTGGATGGCGCTCGACATCGGCACCAAGACCTTCACCGGGCGGCACGCCCCATTTCTCGCGCTCGAGTGGGTCGTGACTCGGGTAGGCGGTGTGAACGAGCTGGCCCTGCGCGCCGTGCCCCTTGCTGCCGGCATCGCCCTCCTTCTCCTCGTCCCGCGCTTCGCCGCGCGGTTTCTCGATACGACGCCAGCGGTCGCCTTTGCCACGGCGGTCGCAGCCGCGTCGCCCGCGCTGTTCTACTTCAGCAATGAAGCGAAGGCGTACGGCCTCGATCCTCTCCTCGCCGTCCTCCTCACGGGAGGCGCGTTCCACGTCCTCGACACGTTGAGCTCCCGGCGCGCTTGGGTGCGCCTCCTTGGCCTCGGAGCCGTCGCGCTCGCGTTCTCCATCCCAGCCGTGTTTGTCCTGGCCGGGATCGCGCTCGCCCTCGCAATGGCACCCCAGGTCCGACGCCAGCCGGGCGCCCGGCGCTGGCTCGCGATCGCGAGCGCAGTCGGCGTCGTCGCGTTCCTCGCTGTGTATCGACTGCTCTACCGAGCATCCGCCACCGACATGCCCATGCGACGGTGGTGGGAGGGGGGCTTTCTCACCCCAGGGGCGCCGGACTTCTTTCGACGCAGCTGGGTGGCGGCGAGCACGGCGGTGGGCGAACATTTCGTGGGCGGCCAGCCGGAGCCCGTGGTCGTGGTGCTCGCCGCCTTGCTCGTCGTCGCGGGCCTCGCGGTGATCGCCCGACGCCGCGGCCCGACCGCGTGCCTTCTCGTTCTAGGACCGATCGCGTTCGCCCTCGCCGCCTCCGTTGTCCAGATCTATCCCATCGCCCCCCGCACCCTGCTGTTCGCCCTGCCCCACATCATCGTCGCACTCTCGGCGGGCGTGACGTGGCTCGTCGATCGGCTGCCATTGCGGGCGCGCTCGGTCTCCCTCGCCCTCGCGGGGGTACTGTGGTGTGCGCCGGGGTTCGCGGCGGATGTGGACCGGATCGTCTACCCGCGGCTCCCGGAGGCGCCGCGCCTCGCGGTCCA
>DATLKW010000165.1:0-3183 GCA_035538175.1 Gemmatimonadales bacterium
GGGCCGATCAATGGCCTCGTCTTCAACCAGTTACGGGACAAGATCCGTGGCCGGGCCCGCCTCCCGTCCCGCCAGTCGGTGCTGGTCTTCTCGCCGCACCCCGACGACGACGTGATTTCGATGGGCGGGGTCTTGCGCAAGTTGTGGGAGAACGAGAATGCGATTGTGGTCGCTTACATGACGAGCGGCAACATCGCGGTCTTCGATCACGACGTACGCCGCCACCTGGACTTCGTGGACCGGGCGGCGGAGGCGCTGGGCCTCGACCGTCGGGCGGTGGAGCGCGTGCGCAAGGACGTCGAGGCGAGCTTCGAGCGCAAGGCGCCGGGCGACGTCGATCTCACCGTGGTGCAGGACCTGAAGCGGATGATCCGCGAATCGGAAGCGATCGCGGCGCTCGAGGCCGTCGGGCTGCCGCCGAACGCCGCGCGCTTCCTGAACCTGCCGTTTTATCGGACGGGCGAGGTGCGCAAGCGCCCGATCGGCCCCGAGGACGTCGAGATCGTGCGCGCTCTGCTCGACGAGACGCACCCGGACCTGGTGTTTGTCGCGGGAGACTTGTCCGATCCGCACGGCACGCATCGGATGTGCAAGGCCGCCGTCACCGCCGCGCTCGAGCGCTACCAGGGCCACCAGCCGGCGGTGTGGCTGTATCGCGGGGCGTGGCAGGAGTGGCCGCTCACGGAGGCGCACGTGCTCGTGCCGCTCTCGCAGGACGAGCTCCGCGCCAAGATTTTCGCGATCTTCAAGCATCAGTCGCAGAAGGACACGGCCCCCTTCCCGGGCGGGCACGACGACCGCGAGTTCTGGCAGCGCGTCGAGGCGCGCAACGTGGAGACGGCCGCGCGCGCCGACAAGCTCGGCCTCCCCGAATATTTCGCGATGGAGGCGTACGTCGTGCAGCCGCCCCGATGACGACGCACGAGGCGGAGGAACGCGCCGCCTCGCGGCGGCTGTTGGCCACGAGCGAGCGCGAGTTGCAGCGCATCGTGCTCGACATGCACGACGGCCCGGTGCAGGACATTTTCGCGGCGCTCTCGCAGCTGCAGGTGCTGGAGCGAGCGCTCGCGCCCGATCCCGGGTCCCAGGAGCGGGCGCGGCAAACGATCGGGCTGCTCGAGCGCGCGCTCGGCGAGATCCGCGACTTCATTGGTGCGTTCCGCCCCCCGGGCTTCGAGCGCCGCGCCCTGGGCGAGATCATCGAAGGCCTCGCCGTGCAACACGAGACGTTGACCGATCAGGGCGTGGCGCTCGAGCTCCCCGCCGACTTGGGCGACTGCGCGTTGCCGACCAAGATTGCCATCTACCGCGTTCTCCAGGAGGCGCTCGCCAACGGGCACCGGCACTCGGGGGCCGGTGAGCAGCGGGTGGTCGTGGAGCGCGCAGGAGGGGCCCTGCGGCTCACCGTGTCCGACCGAGGCCGCGGCTTCAATCCCGCCCGCGTCCTCGCGAGCGAGGCAGGCGTAGGGGTCGAGGGCGGGCATTTCGGGCTGCGCGGTATCCAGGATCGCGTGGAGATGCTCGGGGGCACGTTCGCCCTCGACAGCGCCCCCGGCCAAGGCACGTCCCTGACGATCACGCTCCCGGCGGAGTGAGCGGGCGCCGCCCATGATCCGCGTGCTGCTCGCGGACGACCACGCCATCGTGCTCGAAGGGCTCCGCGCGCTGCTCGACGGGGAACCCGACATCCGGGTGGTCGGCTGGACGACCGACGGCACGGCGGTGCTGAGCCTCGTCGAGCAGCAGAAGCCCGACGTCGTGGTGCTCGACCTGGAGCTCAGCACGATCAAGGGGACCGAAGTGCTCGCGGCGCTGCGAGAGCGCTCCGCGCCACCCAAGGTGCTGGTCCTCACTGCCTACAACGACGGCGAGTCCCTCCGCTCGGCGCTCGACGCGGGAGCCGACGGGCTCGCGCTCAAGACCGAGTCGCCGCAGCAGACCTTGACGGCCATCCGCCAGGTACACGCCGGGCAGCTCGTGTTTCCTCAGGCGGCGCGCCGCTGGATCGAGGGCCGGGGGGCGAGCGCACCCGGGGACCTGACGCCGCGAGAGCGGGAGGTGTGGTCGCTCGTCGCCGCCGGGCTCACCAACCCGCAAATCGCCGCGCGGCTCGGCCTCTCCGATAACACTGTCAAGTTTCACGTGCAGCACCTCTTCTCGAAGCTGGGGGTGAAGAACCGCACGGAGGCGGCGCTCAAGTACGCCCATCGGACGCCGCAGCGGAGCGCGTGAAGTGCTTCGCGCAGGACGCCTAACTCGTTTGGGCGAGCGCGGATAGACTGCGGCGCGGGCGCGCGGCGCGCTTGACAGGCGCGGCGACCGTTCCTAGCGTGGGGCGGCTGCAAGACGCACCGGTCTTCTCTCGTGAGAAGAACCTGGATGCCCGACGAGCTGGATCATGGCAGGGCGCTCAGACGGCTCTCGCCCCTCGCGTAGCGGGGGGGCAGGGGCCGTTTTCGCTTTCGTCCTCAACTAGGGGAGGCGCGATCGTATGGACATGCTGATGGCGATGGCGGTGAGCATGGGAGTGCTGATTGCTGTGTGGGCGTGGATCGGCCCGATGGTGAGCCTCGCCGTGCCAGCGGGGATTGTGGCGTGGGCCTGTTTCTTCGCCGCCGGCGGAAAGGTGCAGGGGCTCCAGAAGGCGATCGCCTCGAACCTGTCGGGCGTGGTGTGGGTGTGGCTCGCCATGACGCTCGCGGGAGCGATGAACTTGGGCGGCTTCGCTCCGGTGATCATCGGCGTCGTCGCCTTCATCCTGGTGATTCAATCGAAGGTCGCGATGTTGTCCTTCATCCCCGGCGCGTTCTGCGGCGCCGCCGTCACGGCCTGGGCCCGTCCGGGGGATGTGCGGGGGTACGTGCTGATCGCCGTCGCGTTAGTCGCTGGTGCCCTGCTCGGCTATATCGCCGAGATGGGAGCAGGAATGATCGCGAAGAAGGCCTGACGGCCCCCCCCGAGAACGACGAGGCGCCCCGTTGTGGGGCGCCTCGTTTGCGTCTCGGGCTCCGGGGAGAGCGCCTCAGGCGCGCATCCCGACCTCTTCCGGCTTCCAGATACTGATCTTCCGGGTCTCAGGCATCAGGAACAGGCTCAGTAGGAACGCCACAGCCGGAACGACGATGGGGTAGACCAACGCCGAACCCAGGCTGTGCGTGGAAACGTACGCCGCCGTCGTGATGA
>DATLKW010000166.1:0-2350 GCA_035538175.1 Gemmatimonadales bacterium
CGGCTCGCCGCCCAAGACGCCACCGAACGCTGGCTCGACGACACGCGGTTGCTGCTCGAGGAGGCGGCCGCGCGTGTACCCGACCTCCGCTTCGCCCCGCCGGGCTTGGCCCGCGTCGCGCGCGACGCCGCCATCGTTCCCGCGGACTCCACGGGACCCGCGATCACGCGGCGCGACGACGCAGGCGTCGTCCACGCCACTGCGGCCGTGCGGCTCGCCCCCGGCCACTGGATCGAGCTGCGCGCGCACCCGCTCGAAGCCGCCACCGGAGTGTGGCTCCCTGCGATGCTCGCGTTGGCCCTCTTGGGCCCGCTCGGCGCCCGGCTCGCCACGTGGGCGGCCGCCGCGTCCCCTCGACGACGCCGCGAAACGGCGGCCGCATGGGCCTTTCTCGCCCCCTCGGCCCTCCATCTCGCGGTATTTACCGCGGGTCCCCTGGCGCTCGCCGTCTACCTCTCCGTGCACCGCGTAAACCCCACCGAGCCCGTCGAGCCCCTGGTCGGCATCGCCGGTATCGTGCACGCGTTGCGGGAGCCCGCCGTGTGGGCCGCGCTCGGCCGCACGCTCGTGTACGCTGGATACGTCCCGGTCTCCGCAGCGCTCGCGCTCCTCCTCGCCCTCCTCCTCCACGGCCGCGGGCGACGCACGAGGATCCTGCTCGCGTGCTTCGCGCTGCCGAGCGTCGTATCCGTGGCCGCGATCGCCTTGGTGTGGCGCTGGCTCTACCAGCCGGACGGCGGCGTCGTCAATACCGTGCTCGCCCGCGTCGGACTCGGCGCCGTCGATTGGCTCGGCGACCCCCACATCGCGCTCGCGGCCGTGATGCTGGTCTCCGTGTGGACCCAGTTCGGCGCGCAAATGACGGTTTTCCTCGCTGGGCTCGACAGCATTCCGCGCGCCTACCTCAACGCCGCCCGCCTCGACGGAGGGAGCGCCTGGCACCGCTTTCGACGCGTGACGTTTCCCCTGCTTCGGCCTGTCACCGTCGTCGTCACCGCCACCGGCATCCTCGGCGCCGGGCAGGCCCTCACCCTGTTCGCGGTCCTCACCGGCGGGGGACCGTTCGACGCGACTGACGTGCTCGTCCACCGCATCTACCACACCGGCTGGGAGCTGCTCGAACTGGGCGACGCGAGCGTCCTCGCGCTCCTCTTGAGTGCGGCGCTGTTCGGCGCCTCGTGGATCCTGCTCCGATTGCTGGCGCGGCGTATCGAGTATGCCTAGCCGGGCGCGCGGCAGGCACGGACGGCACGGGTGGGCCAGCGAGGTTCTGCTCACGGCCCTCGCGCTCGTGACGCTCGCCCCCTTCCTCTATATGCTCGCCACCGCCTTGTTCGGCGCTGACGGGGCGATCACGTGGCGCCTGCATCCCGAGACCTTCGCCGGGGCGCTCGGCGCCGCGCCCTTCGGCCGCTTCTTCGCCAACAGCACCATCGTCGCCCTCGCCGTCGCAGTCGGACAGGCGGTCACGAGCACGAGCGCCGCCTACGCCCTCGCCCGGTTGGAGTTCCCCGGGCGCGATCGCGTCCTCCTCGTCTACTTCGCGGTGCTCGCCGTTCCGGCGGCGCTGCTCTGGGCGCCGCGCTTCCTCCTCATCAGCACCCTCGGCTGGGAGGACAGCTACGCGGGCTTGGTCTCGACCGAACTGGTGTCGGTTGGGGGAATCCTGCTCGTGCGCCAGTTCCTGCTCGCGATCCCGCGCGAGCTCGAGGATGCCGCCCGGCTGGAGGGCGCGGACGAGTGGACCGTGTTTCGGCGCGTGACGCTCCCGCTCGCCCGGCCCGCCGTCGTCACGCTCTTCGTCCTGGCCTTCGCGGATCAGTGGAAGAGCTTCGTCTGGCCCCTCGTCGCGACGCATTCGACGAACATGCGCGTGCTCGAGGTCGGCCTCGCCGGGCTCCACGGGACCTATGACTTGAACTGGTCCTACCAGATGGCGGCTGCCGCCGCCGGTATCCTCCCGCTCGCGATCCTGTACGTCGTGCTGCAGCAGGCGTTCCTGCGCGGCGCGACCCTCGCGCCGGGACGCTAGCGCATGCTCGTGGGATGACGGCGCGCGGGCGCGCGGGGCGCGCGGGGCGCGCGCGGACGGTTAGTCTGCGCCCTTCGCCTTGACGGAGCGGAAGCTCACGCTCCAGCTGATATCCCGCCCGTCTCCGCCCGCCGGCCACTCGAGAACCGCGTGCCCCGACGCCCCCCGATGGACCGTGCACGGGACGTTGGCTTTGCAGGCGACCGGCCGCAGTCCCGCCGGAACCGCCACCGTCACGGCGTAGGCCCGGGAATCGAGGTTGCGCGAGGTCACGACGAGCGTGCGCGTCGCCGCATCCCAACCCTCAGCAGCCACGTC